>JAVLFR010000328.1:0-6904 GCA_046052785.1 Limnohabitans sp.
ACAGTTTGACGCTGAATGACAGCGGCAACACCGTGTTGGCCGGTGCTGTCGGCGGCGTCACGCCATTGACCAGCCTGAGCACTGATGCCCTGGGTCAGACACACCTCAAAGGCGCATCGGTTCGAACCAGTGTGAACCTGGTGTTGCTTGACCCAGTGAAATTGTTCACCGATGTCAGCTTGCAAGCGGCAGGTCAACTCAACTTGGCCAACACGGTGGACGGGGATATCGCAGCCAACACGCGAACACTGAGTCTGAACGGTGGCAACACTGCTGCTATCAGTGTCGTAGGGGTAGTCGGTGGGGTGGTACCCCTCAGGACAGTGGAGGTGGTGAACAGCGAGTCCAGCACATTTACGGCGGCGGTGACTACGGGCACCAGCGTGGTGTTGACCAATACGGGCTTAGGGATCGCCTTCAACGGTGGCTTGACCACTCCCACCTTGAGCGTGGCCGCGGCTCCCTTTGCGTTGAAACTGCTTGGCAATGTGGCAGTCACCAACTCCGTGACGATGAACAACACGGGCAACTTGCAGTTGGGTGGCGTTGAATCAGATGACCTGAGCTTTGCGGGCGGCTTGACAGCCACCGCACAAAGTAGCTTGGGTCTGGCTGGTACTTTGCGCACGGACAATCAGAACATGTGGCTGGGTCGTGTGGGTAGCACCATCACCTTGCTGGCTGACAGCACCCTCAACACTGGCACAGGCAGTTTGCGTTTGGCAAGCCCCGTCACCACAGGCGAAGCAACCTATGCATGGCGCATCCTCAGCACGGGGCCAACCACCTTGGACGGTGACTTCACCAGCGCGGGTGCTTTCAGTTTGGTGGGGCCCGTGACCTTCAGTGGCCACACCAGCGTGACCGCCACCACCATCACATTGGGTGGTGCAGTGACCGCTTTGGGTAACCTGACCATTCATGGCGTCACCCATGTGAATGGCGGCAGTGTGAACTCTGGCAACTTCGCGCAAACCTACGATGGTGCTGTCTTGGTAGGTGGCGCAGCGGCGACCACCACTTTCACGGGTCAGGACATTCAGTTTGTTCGCACCTTGGATGGCGCCCCTCGACTGATCGTGAATGACAGTGGCGACACCACATATGGCGGCGCGATTGGGGGCATCACTGCACCAGCACATTTTGAAACCGATGCGCTGGGTAGCAGCACCTTCAGTGGCGGCTTGGTGCGCACCAGCGGCCCTAACTCCATCATCATTGCAGACCATGCGGTGGTCACAGCGGCCACCACCGCGTTTGAGACCAACAGCCTCGCATTGCCCACCGGCGCCAACATCATTTTTGCCAAAACACTGAACGGCATTGTCAACAATGCACAGTCTGTGACCTTCAACGCAGGAACTGAGGGAGCTGTCTTGGTCTCTGGCGGCATCGGTCAAACCAAGTCGCTCAACACTTTGACCTTGGTGAACAGTGGCGGCGCGACCTTCAATGGGCCTGTGACCGCAGCCACCGCCGTGGTGCTGAGCAACACCAGCGCTGGCAAGACCATTCGCTTTGCCAACAACCTCAGTACGGCTGCGGTCACAGCAAGCGACAACGGCAACGCCTACCACGTGGTGTTGGGTGGTGACAGCACGCAAGTCAGCGGTGCTGCATCCTTCTTGAACACGGGCATCTTGACGCTGGGCGACTCGGTCTCAGACGTGCTGACGTTTAACAGTGGTTTGGTGGTCACCGCACCGAGCAGCTTGAGCTTAGGCGGCACCGTGAACACCAACAACTCGGCGATGACCTTAGGCGACAACAACACCCCGTTGGTGTTGAACAACCATTTGACGCTCAACACGGGTGGTGGCGCTTTGACCCTCAACGGGGCTGTCAACGGCACGAGCGCCAACAGCCAGTCGCTCACCTTGAATGCGGGCGCAGCAGGGGTGGTGAGTGTGACAGGTTCGATTGGCCAAAGCGAGTCGCTCCACACCCTGACACTGACCCACAGTGACGGCGCGACCTTCAACGGACTTGTGATCGCAGACACCGCCGTGGTGCTGAGCAACACCAGCGCTGGCAAGACCATTCGCTTTGCCAACAACCTCAGCACGGCTGCGATCACAGCAAGCGACAACGGCAACGCCTACCACGTGGTGTTGGGTGGCGACAGCACGCAAGTCAGCGGTGCTGCATCCTTCTTGAACACGGGCATCTTGACGCTGGGCGACTCGGTCTCAGACGTGCTGACGTTTGACAGTGGTTTGGTGGTCACCGCACCGAGCAGCTTGAGCTTAGGCGGTACCGTGAGAACTAACAACACGGCGATGACCTTAGGCGACAACAACACCCCAATGGTGTTAAACAATAACTTGACATTGAGCACAGGCAGCGCCGCGCTCACCTTAGGCGGCGTAGTCTATGGGCCGCATGACTTGGTGCTCAACAGCACAGGCATTACTACCCTGACATCTGAGGTGGGTGGCAATGGTCAAGCCCTGACAAGCTTGACCTCCAATTCAGTGGGTAGCGTCGTCATCCAAGGTGGGCGCATCACCACCACGGGCGCGCAGACCTTTAATGACGATGTGGTCTTGGGCAATGTCGTACGCAGCACTACCTTGAACACCTCCGACAGCAATGTCTTCTTCGGCGGCAAGCTCAACAACCAGACCGCTGCCGCTGAGGCGCTCACCATCAACGCGGGTACAGGGAACGTCACGTTCACAGGCGCTGTGGGTCATACAGGCGTGATCGCAGCCCCGATCGCAGCGCTGACCGTCAACAGCGGTGGCGCAACCACCTTCGTCAATACTGTCGATGCCGCTAGCGTGACCACCGATCAACCAGGTAGCGTGGTCATCCAAGGTGGGCGCATCACTACCACCGGTCCTCAGACTTTCAACGACCCGATGACTCTGTTGAGCGACACGGTCCTGAGCTCCACAGCTATCGGTGCCGCAGGCAACATCAGCTTCAACAACACCATCACCGGAGACAAGACCTTAGACGTGAACACAGCTGGTACGACTCTGTTCGACAAGGCTGTGAGCATCGGCCAGTTGACAACTGATGCCCCAGGTGCAGTGCAGGTCAACGCACCGACAGTAGCCACCACAGGCACACAAACCTACAACGACCCGATGACTCTGTTGGCCAATACGGCTCTGAGCTCCACAGGTGCAGCAGCACTGGGCAATATCAGCTTCAACAACACCATCACGGGTGACAAGACCCTAGACGTGAACACAGCTGGTAACACCTTGTTCAACGACAATGTGAGCATTGCTCAGTTGATTACAGACGCAGCAGGTACTGTTCAAATCAATGCAGCCACTGTGACCACCAGTGGGTCACAGACTTATAACGATGCACTAACGTTGTTGAGCAACACCACACTGACTTCTACAGGCTCAGGCGATATCACCTTCGACAATACCGTTGACGGCGCCAAGTCCTTGACTGTGAACACAGCTGGTAACACCTTGTTCAACGACAACGTGAGCATTGCTCAGTTGATTACAGACGCATCAGGTACTGTTCAAATCAATGCAGCCACTGTGACCACCAGCGGGTCACAGACTTATAACGATGCACTAACGTTGTTGAGCAACACCACACTGACTTCTACAGGCTCAGGCGATATCAAATTCAACAGCACCATCACGGGTGACAAGACCCTAGACGTGAACACAGCTGGTAACACCTTGTTCAACGACAACGTGAGCATTGCTCAGTTGACTACAGACGCAGCAGGTACTGTTCAAATCAATGCAGCAACTGTGACAACCAGTGGGTCACAGACTTATAACGATGCACTGACGCTCTTGAGCAACACCACATTGGTGTCTACAGGCTCAGGCGATATCACCTTCGACAATACCGTTGACGGCGCCAAGTCCTTGACTGTAAATACAGCTGGCAACACCAACTTCAATGGTCAAGTGGGCAACACAGACGCACTGATGAGCTTGACTACAGACGCCGCAGGCACTGGCGTTACCAACGTCAACGGTGGCTTGGTCAAGACCATCAGCGATCAAACTTATAACGACGATGTGGTGATCGGTGCCAACACTATCTTTAGTAGCGATGGTGATGCTCTTGCAGTACCAGTCATCATGGCGGGGGACATTACTTTCCGCAAAACACTGAGCGGCGCCTTCAATGTCGACGTGAACACAGCTGGTAACACCTTGTTCAACGACAACGTGAGCATTGCTCAGTTGATTACAGACGCAGCAGGTACTGTTCAAATCAATGCAGCCACTGTGACCACCAGTGGGTCACAGACTTATAACGATGCACTGACGCTGTTGAACAACACCACATTGGTGTCTACAGGCTCAGGCGATATCAAATTCAACAGCACCATCACGGGTGACAAGACCCTAGGCGTGAACACAGCCGGTACGACTTTGTTCGACAAGGCTGTGAGCATTGGCCAGTTGACAACTGATGCCCCCGGTGCAGTGCAAATCAACGCACCGACCGTGGCCACCACAGGTACACAAACCTACAACGACGATGTGGTCTTGGGCAATGCCTTGCGCAGCACCACCTTGAACACCACGGACAGTAACGTTTTCTTCGGCGGCAAGATCAATAACCAAACCGCTGCAGCTGAGGCGCTTACCATCAATGCAGGCACAGGGAACGTCACGTTCACAGGCGCTGTGGGTCATACAGGCGTGATTGCAGCTCCGATCGCAGCGCTCACCGTCAACAGCGGTGGCGCCACCACCTTCGTCAATACCGTCGACGCCGCTAGCGTGACGACAGACGCAAGTGGCACCTTGTTGATCAATGGTGGAGCCGTGACAACAAGTGGCGCGCAAACTTATGGAGAAAGTCTGAGCGTGACATTGGGCGCTGACACCACCTTAACTGGCACGAACATCACCTTGAATGCTCCCTTGATCGGCGACGGCTATTTGCGTGTGGTGGGCAACACCACCTTGAACGGCGGCTCCGTGATCACCACGGGCGCACAAAGCTACAGTGGTTCAGTTGAGTTGGCTGCCAACACGTTGCTTGACACAGGAATTCAAGATGTCACCTTCAGCGGTACGGTCGATGGCGCTTATAGCCTACATGTGACGAGTGGTGGCATCATCAGCATAGCCCGCGCGGTCGGTGCTAGCCGTCCACTGACAAGTTTGTGGCTGGATGGTGCGGGTATGACGCAAATGAATGGCTATAGCGTCAAAACCACCGGCTCGCAGACCTATGACCAAATGCTTAGCTTGGGTCACAGCACCACGCTGCATGGATCGGACGTGATCTTCAATGCGCCTGTTTCAGGCATCGCACTCAGCGTGCAAGGAAATTTAACGCTCAACACGACATCTATCACGACGACGGGTGCACAGAGCTTTGATGGAACGGTCACCCTCACTTCCGACAGCACGCTGAGCACCTCGAACCAAGCAGCGGTGAGCTTTTCCGACACCATAGATGGCCCGCACAATTTGGTGATCAACAGCACAGGTATCACCACTTTCACTGGCGCGGTAGGTTCAAATAGCCCGTTGAGCGCGTTGACAACCAACGTCGGCGGAAGTTTGGTGATCAGCGGTGGCGCAGTCACGACCAGCGGTATTCAGTCATTTGGTGAAACGACCAGCGTGAGTTTGAACGGTGACACCACCCTGACAGCCGCACAAGTTAGCTTACGCGCGCCCATCACAGGGACTGGTTACTTGCGGGTGATAGGTGTTGCGAATTTGCAAAGCACCAGCATCACCACGGCTGGCAATCAGCGCTACAGCGGCGCGGTAAACCTGCTCGCCGACACCGTTTTGTCAACCGACAACAACGCTGATATCACATTTGATAGCAGCATCAATGGCGCTCATGCGCTGCAAGTCAACAGCGGTGGCATCACAACTTTCTCGGGCGCGATCGGACAATCTGCAGCACTGAGTAGTCTCAGTACCGATGCCCCAGGCACCCTGAAAATCAACGCACCGAGCGTCGCCACCACAGGTACACAAACCTACAACGACCCGATGACCCTGTTGGCCAATACGGCTCTGAGCTCCTCCGGTCTGGGTGTAGCAGGCAACATCAGCTTCAACAACACCATCACGGGAAACAAGACCCTAGACGTGAACACGGCTGGCACGACGCTGTTTGACAAAGCTGTGAGCATTGGCCAGTTGGCAACAGACTTGGCTGGTTTCGTAAAAATCAACGCACCGACGGTGGCCACCACGGGTACACAAACCTACAACGACCCGATGACCCTGTTAGCCAATACTGTTCTGAGCTCCACAAGTCTCGGTACCGCAGGCAACATCAGCTTCAACAACACCATCACTGGTGACAAGACCCTAGACGTGAACACCGCTGGCACGACACTGTTCGATAAGGCTGTGAGCATTGGCCAGTTGACAACAGACTTAGGTGGTTTCGTACAGATCAACGCACCGACTGTTGCCACCACCGGCAGACAAACCTACAACGACCCGATGACCCTGTTAGCCAATACTGTTCTGAGCTCCTCCGGTCTGGGTGTAGCAGGCAACATCAGCTTCAACAACACCATCAACGGAGACAAGACCTTAGACGTGAACACGGCTGGTACGGCCCTGTTCGACAAGGCTGTGAGCATTGGCCAGTTGACGACAGACTTAGGTGGTTTCGTACAAATCAACGCACCGACGGTGGCCACCACCGGCACACAAACCTACAACGACCCGATGACTCTCTTGAGCAACACGGTCTTAAGCTCAACCGGCGTTGCTGCCGCAGGCAACATCAGCTTCAACAACACTATCGCTGGTAACAAGACGCTAGACGTGAACACGTCTGGCACAACCCTGTTTAACAAAGCTGTGAGCATTGGCCAGTTGGCAACAGACTTGGCTGGTTTCGTAAAAATCAACGCACCGACGGTGGCCACCACGGGTACACAAACCTACAACGACCCGATGACCCTGTTAGCCAA
>JAVLFR010000329.1:0-10555 GCA_046052785.1 Limnohabitans sp.
GCGTCGCACCTCGTGCTTCAACACGTCGGAGGAAGCACTGGCAAATTTTTGCGGGTTGAACGTCGCCCGCAAACGAACCACATAGGCTGTTGGCATCATTTTGGTTTCAAACTCTTGAGAGATCGCGTGAATTTGCCGTCGGATTAAGTTTCGCGTGACCGCCCGCTTGGCCCACCGTTTGGGCGTGAGCGCGCCGACTTTGAGTAGGCCCTCAGCAAACAGGGTCTGGGTTTGTACAAACCCAGACCCTGTCGCTTGATGGGCCCTTGGCTGCCACTGGTGCAGCACAAAATGCGGTGTTCGAGCCACGGTTTGTGCCGACATGACGGCCTGAAATTCAGACCACTGTTTCAAACGCTCCACGTCACTTGGGGCCTCGGGCCTGCGCAGCGATCAATCCGTGGACCGATTAGACCGCGAGACGCTTGCGGCCTTTGGCACGGCGTGCGTTGATCACAGCGCGGCCACCGCGGGTTTTCATGCGGACCAAAAAGCCATGGGTACGGGCGCGACGGGTTTTGGAAGGTTGGTAAGTGCGTTTCATGTTTTTTCCAATATGCTTAAGCCCTGTGATTCAGGGAAACCAAGGATTATCTCAAAGTTTCGAGGGCTTGACCAGTTTTTCTTTCCTCTCTTTTTCATGGGCATCACCCCCTGATTTGAAGAAAGGCTCGCCCTGTGGATAATTTTTTGATAAAGTGCTCTATTGCCTGCTGTTTTTAGGCATCTATCCACAGAAATTTATCGCATGAGTCCTGACCGTCCTTCAACCAGCCCCGATGGGCTGTCTTCCCCCTCGGGTGAAGGTTTGTGGATCGCTTGTATCGATCAATTGGCGCAAGAGCTGCCCGAACAACAGTTCAACACGTGGATCAAGCCTTTGGTGGCGAATGTTGCCGACGACCTCAGCAAAGTCTGTATTTTTGTGGGCAACCGGTTCAAATTGGACTGGATTCGGGCGCAATATGCCAACCGCATTGCGGGCTTGCTTCACCAGATTCACGGCCGTCCCATACAGGTTGAGTTAGCGATCACTCCTAGGGAGGCTATGGCCAAGAGCCGTCCAGTATCTTTTTCTCAAGAATTGGAATCTTTACCTGAGAGCTTTGTGGGGTTGGAAGAAGGTGTTCCCAGCGGTCCACGCACACGCCTCAACACCGCGTTGACCTTTGACACCTTGGTCGAAGGAACGGCGAACCGCATGGCACGTGCTGCGGCCATGCATGTGGCCACCATGCCAGGGCAGTTGTACAACCCTTTGTTCATCTACGGCGGGGTCGGTTTGGGTAAGACCCATTTGATGCACGCCGTCGGTAACAAGCTGTTGTCCGAGCGTCCAGATGCCAAAGTTCTCTACATCCATGCCGAACAATTTGTATCAGATGTGGTTAAAGCGTATCAGCGTAAAACTTTTGATGAATTTAAAGAGCGTTACCACTCTCTAGATCTGCTGTTAATTGATGATGTTCAGTTTTTTGCCAACAAAGAACGTACCCAAGAAGAGTTTTTTAACGCTTTTGAGGCGCTGCTGGCGAAGAAGTCGCACATCATCATGACTAGCGACACCTATCCCAAGGGCTTGACCGACATTCACGAGCGCTTGGTGTCTCGTTTTGATGCGGGCCTGACTGTGGCCATTGAACCCCCAGAGCTCGAGATGCGTGTCGCGATTTTGATCAGCAAATCGCGCGCAGAAGGCTCCGAAATGCCTGAAGAAGTGGCCTTTTTTGTGGCGAAAAATGTGCGTTCGAACGTACGCGAGCTCGAAGGTGCGTTGCGTAAAATCTTGGCTTATTCGCGCTTCAATCAAAAAGACATTTCCATACAGCTCGCGCGCGATGCCTTGCGTGATCTCCTGTCCATCCAGAATCGCCAAATTTCCGTCGAAAACATCCAAAAAACTGTCGCTGACTATTACAAAATAAAAGTAGCCGACATGTATTCCAAGAAACGGCCCGCCTCGATTGCACGGCCGCGCCAGATTGCCATGTACTTGGCCAAAGAACTGACGCAAAAGAGCTTGCCTGAAATTGGGGAGCTGTTTGGCGGTCGCGATCACACCACTGTCTTGCATGCGGTTCGAAAGATTTCAGCAGAGCGGCAACAAATGGCAGATCTCAATCAACAACTGCACGTTTTAGAACAAACACTCAAAGGTTAAAAAATCAACATCACAACCTTGTGCATAGTTTCTGGATAACACCAGACTTATCCACAGATTTGTAGAAAAATCAAAGTTATCCCTGTTTAGACGACACCAGAAAAGCAAGCTTGCCAACACCTTCGAGATGATCACAAGTGCTTGAAAAAAAAGAGGAAAATGCGGTTGTCCACAGATAGATGCTTTGCTTATCTACTACTACTAATTTAAATAAAGAAAACAAGAGGAAGAGATGATCGTACTGAAAGCAACACAAGACAAGGTGTTATCTGTTCTGCAATCTGTTGCAGGCATTGTCGAACGCCGTCATACCTTGCCCATTCTGGCCAATGTGTTGATTCGTAAAACTGGCAGCGCTTTAGAGTTGACCACCAGTGATTTAGAAATTCAAATTCGCACACATGCTGAGTTAGATGGCGATGCAGGCAACTTCACCACCACAGTCGGTGCGCGCAAGTTGATTGATATCTTGCGCACCATGCCCTCCGACCAGACCGTGAGTTTGGAATCGAATCAAAACAAATTGATTTTGAAGGGTGGCAAAAGCCGATTCACCTTACAAAGCTTGCCTGCAGAGGACTTCCCGTTGGTGCAGGAAGCTGCCACCTTTGGTCCTTCTTTCAGCATTCCACAAAAGACGTTGAAAGAGTTGTTGCACCAAGTTTCATTTGCGATGGCAGTTCATGACATTCGTTATTACTTGAACGGCATATTGTTTGTCGCTGAGGGCAAACAACTCAGCTTGGTCGCGACCGATGGTCATCGATTGGCTTTTGCTTCGGCCATGTTGGATGTAGAAGTTCCTCGTCAAGAGGTGATCTTGCCGCGTAAAACAGTGCTCGAAATGCAGCGCTTATTGAGTGACAAAGATGGCGCCATTGACATGCAATTTGCGGGCAACCAAGCTAAATTTACCTTTGAAGGCATGGAATTTGTCACCAAATTGGTCGAAGGTAAATTTCCAGACTACAACCGCGTGATTCCTAAGAATCACAAAAACACCATCACGATGGGACGTACCGCGTTGTTGGCCACTTTGCAGCGCACCGCTATTTTGACCAGTGAAAAGTTCAAAGGTGTTCGTTTGAATCTCGAACCTGGCGTGTTGCGTGTGGCATCGAGCAATGCCGAGCAAGAAGAGGCGGTCGATGAACTCGAAATTGATTACAGCGGGGATGCGATTGAAATTGGATTCAACGTGACCTATCTGATCGACGCATTGACCAATATGGACCAAGACATGGTGCAGGTTGATTTGGCCGATTCCAATAGCTCTGCGCTGATCACCATTCCTGACAACACCACGTTCAAATACGTGGTGATGCCCATGCGTATTTAACACGCTGTTTTATTTCTTTTTTCCCCTGATTGATACCGTGAGACGCTTGTGTTTCACGCACGAAGATTTGCTATGACCGAACCCACTCAAATTCCTGAAACCCCCATGACACCAGCTGCCGGTGAAGGCTATGGTGAAGGGTCAATTCAAATTTTGGAAGGCCTTGAGGCGGTGCGCAAGCGACCTGGTATGTACATTGGTGATACATCGGACGGGTCGGGCTTGCACCACTTGGTGTTTGAAGTGGTGGACAACTCGATTGATGAAGCCTTGGCAGGACATTGCGATGACATCGTCGTGACGATTCACAGCGACAACTCCATTAGCGTCACTGACAACGGCCGGGGGATTCCGACTGGCGTGAAGATGGATGACAAGCATGAGCCTAAGCGTAGCGCAGCCGAAATTGCATTGACCGAATTACATGCGGGTGGCAAATTTAACCAAAACAGCTACAAAGTGTCTGGTGGTTTGCACGGCGTCGGTGTGTCTTGTGTGAATGCATTGTCCAAATCATTACGCCTGGTGGTTCGCCGTGACGGCAAAGTCCATGCCTTGGAATTTTCAAAAGGTTTTGTTCAAAACCGTTTGATCGAAGTGGTCGATGGGGTTGAAGTCTCCCCCATGCGCATCATGGGCGATACCGAAAAACGTGGCACTGAAGTTCATTTTTTACCCGACACAGAAATCTTCACACAAAACACCGATTTTCATTACGAAATATTGAGCAAGCGCTTGCGTGAACTCAGTTTCCTGAACAACGGGGTACGTATTCGTTTGTTGGACGAACGCACAGGCAAGGAAGACGACTTTTCTGGCGCGGGTGGCGTCAAAGGCTTTGTGGACTTCATCAATTCGGGCAAAAAAGTATTGCACCCCAATGCTTTCCATGCCGAGGGTGAGCGTCCTGCCGAGTCTTATGGTGGCATTGCGGGAACCAGCATTGGCGTCGAAGTCGCCATGCAGTGGAACGATGGCTACAACGAAAATGTGCTGTGCTTTACCAACAACATTCCCCAGCGCGATGGGGGCACCCACTTGACGGGTCTGCGTGCGGCGATGACGCGTGTCATCAACAAGTACATTGAAGAAAACGAGTTTGCCAAGAAGGCCAAAGTTGAAGTCACGGGTGACGATATGCGCGAAGGCTTGTGCTGTGTGTTATCTGTCAAAGTACCCGAACCCAAGTTCAGCAGCCAGACCAAAGACAAGCTGGTGTCAAGCGAAGTGCGCGCCCCTGTGGAAGACATCGTGGCCAAAACACTCACGGACTACCTGCAAGAGCGTCCTAACGACGCCAAAATCATTTGCGGCAAGATTGTGGATGCTGCGCGCGCGCGTGAAGCGGCGCGCAAAGCCCGCGAGATGACGCGCCGCAAAGGCGTGTTGGATGGCATGGGTTTGCCTGGCAAACTTGCTGATTGCCAAGAAAAAGACCCCGCCTTGTGTGAAATCTACATCGTCGAGGGTGACTCCGCCGGCGGCTCGGCCAAACAAGGTCGCGACCGTAAATTCCAGGCCATCTTGCCCTTGCGCGGCAAAATTTTGAACGTCGAAAAAGCGCGTTACGAAAAGCTGCTGACCAGCAATGAAATTTTGACGCTCATCACAGCTTTGGGCACGGGCATTGGCAAAGCCAGTGCCGAGTCAGGTAAATCCGCTACCGATGACTTCAATGTGGACAAGCTGCGTTACCACCGCATCATCATCATGACTGACGCGGACGTGGACGGTGCTCACATTCGTACGCTGCTGCTCACATTTTTCTATCGCCAAATGCCGGAGTTGGTGGAGCGCGGTCACATCTACATCGCCCAACCACCCCTCTACAAAGTCAAAGCCGGCAAAGAAGAGCTCTATCTCAAAGACGCCGCTGCCTTGGACGGCTTTTTGCTGCGCATCGCCATGAAAGATGCCAGCATCACCACAGGGGGCGCGAATGCGCAAGTTTTGAGTGGCGACACCCTGAGTGAATTGGCGCGCAAACACCAAGTGGCTGAAGCGGTCATTGCGCGTTTGAGTGGTTTCATGGATGCCGAGGCCTTGCGTGCCATGGCTGATGGTGTGTCGGTGAACTTGGACACGGTGGCTGATGCTGAAAAATCAGCGGTCGCGATGCAAGCCAAATTGCGCGAACTCGGCAGTGGTTCTGAAGCGACGGGCGAGTTTGATGTCCGCACGGACAAACCCATTTTGCGCATCAGCCGTCGTCACCATGGCAACGTCAAGAGCAGCGTCATCACCCAAGACTTTGTGCATGGCGCTGACTACGCGGCCTTGGCTGAAGCCGCGCTCACCTTCCGAGATTTGGTCGGTGAGGGCTCCAAGGTGCATCGCGGTGAAGGCGACAAGGCCAAAGAAGAAAAAGTTACCGACTTCCGACAGGCCATGAAGTGGTTGATTGGCCAAGCCGAAAACGCCACGGCGCGCCAACGCTACAAGGGTTTGGGCGAGATGAACCCAGCGCAGCTTTGGGAAACCACGATGGACCCCACGGTGCGCCGTTTGTTGCGTGTGCAAATAGACGACGCCATCGAAGCCGACCGTGTGTTCACCATGCTGATGGGCGATGAGGTGGAGCCACGTCGTCACTTCATTGAAAACAACGCCTTGCGCGCGGCCAACATCGATATTTAACGGCTATCTTCAACGCGGCGAGACTTAACCCATCAAGCCCGCACGAAAATCGTCCACCGCTTGAACCAGTTCTTCACGTGTGTTCATGACAAAGGGACCGTGTTGGGCAATGGGTTCACCCAAAGGGTGGCCAGCAATCAAGATGGCCCGTGTGTTGGCTTCGGCACGCAAGACCGCCCTGGTGCCCTCGTTGCGCAACACGGCCATACGTTGCACGGGGACCGTGGTTGTTTCGTCGCCGTGCATCACCTCTAAGCGACCCCGGTACACATACACAAATGCATTGTGAGTTGCCGGCAGTGTTTGTTCAAAGACGCTGTTGTGGGTGTTGGGAAAATGCAGGTCCAAGAATATTGGATGTGTGTCGTCGCGTTGCACCGCGCCTGCCACGCCGTGTGACTCACCAGCAATGACACGCACCCCCACGCCATCTGCGGCGGTGAACTCGGGAATGTCCTGGCTTTGAATATCGCGGTACCCCGGTTCGCAGAGTTTGTTTTTGGCAGGCAAGTTCAACCACAGCTGAAAGCCTTCCATCGCGCCTTCCTCTTGCTCTGGCATTTCGCTGTGGATCAGGCCACGTCCAGCGGTCATCCACTGCACGCCACCGTTTTGTAGCAAACCCTCGTTGCCCGCGCTGTCCTTGTGACGCATGCGTCCCGCGATCATGTAGGTCACGGTTTCAAAGCCACGGTGCGGGTGGTTGGGAAATCCGGCAATGTAGTCGTTGGGCTTGTCGCTGCCAAAAGCGTCGAGCATCAAGAAGGGGTCAAGGCGCGCCTGCAAATCATGCGTCAACAAGCGCGTCAAGCGCACCCCTGCGCCGTCTTGCGTCTCTTGTCCTTGCACCAAGCGTTCAACGCGGCGGCTGTGTGTGATAGGACTCATGCGACTGCGTAGCCTTCTTCAGCAATGACTTGCGCCACGGCCTCGCGTGGCTTTTCTGTTTGTACCCACACAGTGTCGTGGCTTCGGTCGATTTGTATTTGTGCGTGTGCATCCAAACGCAGCACCGCTTTTTTAACGCTCGCTTCGCAGTGTCCGCAAGTCATGCCTTTGACTTGAATTGTGTGTTCCATAAGTCGCTCCCCATAAAGATGTAACCTTACCCCATGAATGAATTGTCCTGCGATATCGGTATTGGAGGCATGACGTGCGCCACTTGTGCCACGCGCGTTGAGCGAGCCCTCGGCAAAGTGCTGGGGGTGCAGTCGGTCAGCGTCAACCTCGCCACCGAGTCCGCGCGCGTGATGTGGGACGCGTCCTTGTTGTTAAGTGGCGGTTTAGACCAGCCCGGCTTGCAAGCCCGTTTGCGCCGAGCCGTGCGTGATGCTGGTTATGAGCCTTTGGCGGCAGATCATTTGGAGCTTCCCCCAACGGGCGCGTGGGCAGGTTTTTCGCCCGTGGCCATTGGTTTGCTGCTTTGTACCCCCTTGGTCTTGCCGATGTTGGGCGATGCGCTTGGCCAGCACGTGATGCTGCCGGCGTTGTGGCAATTTTTGTTAGCGACCCCTGTGCAATTCATCTTGGGTGCGCGTTTTTACAAAGCGGGTTGGCAGGCGTTGTTGGCGGGCAGCGGCAACATGGACCTGTTGGTCGCTTTGGGCACGACGGCCGGTTGGGCGTTGTCGGTGTGGCTTTGGCTCAGTGCGCCCACGGGCGCGATGGTGCATTTGTATTTTGAGGGCTCCGCCGTGGTGATCACGCTGGTGCTGTTGGGTAAATGGTTGGAGGTCCGCGCCAAACGCCAAACCACCGATGCCATACGCGCCCTGCACGCCCTGCGTCCAGAACGTGCGCGTGTCTTGGGTGTGGATGGCGAGATGGAGATTCCCATTGACGAACTGCTGGTGGCGGATCGCGTGGTGGTGTTGCCCGGCGAACGTTTTGCCGCCGATGGCGTGGTGTTGGAAGGTCAAACCCAGGTCGATGAATCCATGCTGACGGGCGAGCCTTTGCCCGTGTCCAAGGCGGTGAATGATGTGGTGACGGGCGGTAGCATCAATGGTGAAGGGCGTGTGGTGGTCCATGTCAGGGCCATCGGCACGGCGACCGTGTTGGCCAACATCATCCGTTGGGTGGAGGACGCTCAAGCGGCCAAGGCGCCTATACAGCGTTTGGTGGACCAAGTGTCCGCCGTTTTTGTGCCGGTGGTGTTGGTGTTGGCTGTGTGCACCCTGGGCGGGTGGTGGTGGACGGGACACAGCGTGGCGGTGTCGTTGATTCACGCGGTGGCGGTGTTGGTCATTGCCTGTCCGTGTGCCTTGGGCTTGGCCACACCGGTCGCCATCATGGCGGGCACAGGGGTGGCGGCCAAGTTCGGTATTTTGATCAAAGACGCCCAAGCCTTAGAGGTGGCGCACCGCGTGGACACCGTGGCCTTTGACAAAACAGGCACGCTCACCGTGGGTCAACCGCGGTTGCTGCATGGTGACACCCTGTCTGATCTTTGTTTGACCTGGGCCGCCAGTTTGCAACGTGGCAGCGAACACCCCTTGGCGCACGCCGTGCTGCAAGCCGCAAATGACAAAGGTTTGCGGCTCTACGCGCCTACCGATGTGCGTGCGGTACCCGGTTATGGGAGTGAGGGCACGGTCGATGGCCTTGTCTTGTTGTTGGGCAGCTTGCGCTGGATGGCCGTGTTGCAAGTGCCAGAAGGCCCATGGTGCGCTCAAGCCGCGTCGTTGCAAGACCAAGGTGCGACCGTGTCGGTTTTGGTCGAACGCACGGCGCAAGGGCTGCTTGCGCATGCTGTGCTGGCGTTTGGCGACGAACCCAAGCCAGGCGTGCAAGCGGCCTTGGCCCAATTGCGTGAACGCGGCCTGCGCTTGGTCATGATTTCTGGCGACAACGTGGGTGCAGCACACGCCATGGCGGCTCGTTTGGGCTTGCGCCCCGACGAGGTGCACGCCAACGTCATGCCCGCCGATAAGGCCGCCCTGGTGCGTCAGCTGCAGCACAACGCCAACGGCCGTTCGCATGTGGTGGCTTTTGTAGGAGATGGCATCAACGACGCACCGGCCTTGGCCTCGGCGGATGTGGGCCTGGCCATGGCGAATGTGCGTGTCCATGGTCAAGGTGGCGGCACGGATGTGGCCATGAATGCCGCTGGCATCACGTTGATGCGCGGCGATGTGGCGTTGGTGGCCGGGGCGCTTGATATCTCTGCGCGGACCGTGGCCAAGATTCGGCAAAACTTGTTTTGGGCCTTTGCTTACAACGCGGCAGGCATTCCATTGGCGGCTTTGGGCTACTTAAGCCCTGTGGTGGCTGGTGCGGCGATGGCGCTGAGCTCGGTCAGCGTGATGACCAACGCTTTGTTGCTCAAGCGGTGGCAGCCTTGATGTGTTGCACGGTTTATTTTTTGGCAGCGCTTCGTTTGTCGATGCGTGCGTTGATTTTTTTCAACATCGCTTCATCAGGGGTTTGCCATTTGCCGCCCGACTGATTGGCCATGTAGACCACGGCGTTGGCAAAGTCTGGCACGCTCAAATCGGCGCGTCCACCGCGCGCGGGCATGGCGCGAACGCCCATGTAGCCGTCCGCGGTGAGATTGACTTGGCCTTCTTTGATGAGCTTGCCCCACGCCTTGGCGTCACCGACTTTTGGCGCGCCCGCCAAGCCTTGGGCGTGGCAAGTGGCGCAGACCGCCTGGAACGTTTCTTCACCTGTGACGGCCCAAGCGTTTGCGGAGCACAGCGCCAACAGCAGGGCGCCAAGGGTTTTGTTCATGCGTAGTCTTTGTGGTTGGAGGTTGATGATTTTGACCGAAAAACCGCACCCATGTCATTTGCTAGGCCAGCCTTGTAAAATCGCCCGCTGCTAAGCAGGGCGGCGCACAGCCCCTGCGCTTTTTGTGCCTGCGCACAGCCAAAGGTTGGTTTTATGTTGTACCCCCAAGAGTTTGATGTGATCGTGGTTGGTGGCGGCCACGCTGGCACAGAAGCCGCGCTCGCGGCGGCCCGCATGGGGGCTAAAACTTTACTCTTAAGCCACAACATTGAAACTTTGGGGCAAATGAGCTGCAACCCGTCGATTGGCGGCATCGGCAAAGGTCACTTGGTCAAAGAGGTGGATGCTTTGGGCGGCGCCATGGCCCTGGCGACCGACGAGGCGGGCATTCAGTTTCGCATTCTCAACAGCTCCAAAGGCCCCGCCGTGCGCGCCACCCGCGCGCAGGCAGACCGTATTTTGTACAAAGCCGCCATCCGACGCGTCTTAGAAAACCAGCCCAATTTGTGGTTGTTTCAGCAGGCCGTGGATGATTTGATGGTCGAGGGCGATCGTGTGGTGGGGGCTTGCACCCAAGCGGGTATTCGGTTTCGCAGTCGCACCGTGGTGCTGACCGCGGGGACGTTTTTAGACGGCAAGATTCATGTGGGCTTGAACAACTATGCGGGCGGCCGTGCGGGTGATCC
>JAVLFR010000330.1:0-18137 GCA_046052785.1 Limnohabitans sp.
TCGTCGGCAGCGTCAGATGTGTATAAGAGACAGGTCACGCCATGACGGCGCTAGAGCGCAGTCAGCCTGGTTTTGCTGTGGCACTGCGCCAGGCCGATCCCCAAAAACAACCGCGCTTGACGCCAGCCCAAGTCCCTCTGGCGTATTGGGCCGCTGCATCCTTGGGGGGCTGGATTTCGATGTCCAAAGACGACCCCGAGGTGGTGGCTGATTTGCCTCTGTCGATGCGCTTGGCCGAGCTGGCTTGGCAAGCCAATCCTGAATTTGGGCAAGGTGCTTTGGCCAGTTTGATGGGCACCCTAGAAGGCGCCAAAGTGGGGGGCTCACGCTCAAAAGCGCTGGCTTATTTTGACCAAGCGATTGCGTTGGCCAAGGGTCAAGAGGCTGGCCCTCATGTGGCCAAAGCAGAGGGCGTGGCCTTGCCTGCGGAAGATCGAAAACAATTTGAACAACTGCTCCAGCAAGCGCTGGAGATCAGCAAGCAGCACCGCAGCTTGCAAAACGAAGTCATGCGAGAGCGTGCGCTCTGGTTGCTGTCATCGGTGGATGACCTTTTCTGAAAGTGTTGAATGTCTGAATTACCCAAATCGTGTTTGCAATTGTGTGTGGCCGTGGGCTTGCTAATGGCGCAAACCGTGTCTTGGGCGGCGCCTGATAAGCAAATGCGCTTGGGTACCTTGGCGCCCAAAAATTCTCTCTACCACCGCCAGTTGATGGAGGTCTGTGAGGTGTGGCGCGCGGCACAAGGCGGCAATGCCAAGTTTGTGGTGTACCCAGACGGCAGCCAAGGGGGGGAGGCTGAGCTTGCCCGTCGCATGCGCATTGGTCAGTTGCAAGGTGCTTTGCTGTCGGTGGTGGGTTTGCGTGAAATTGAGCCCTCGATTGCCGCTCTGCAATCCATGCCCTTGTTATTCAAAACATGGGACGAGGTCGACTATGTACGCGAAAAAATGCGGCCTGCCATGGAAAAGAAATTCCTCGACAAAGGCTTTGTGGTGCTGGCGTGGGGCGATGCGGGGTGGGTCCGATTTTTCTCAAAAGAGCCAGCCTTCAAACCGGACGACTTTTTAAAGATGAAGTTTTTTGCATGGGGCGGCGAAGCCGACCAGCAAGAAATCATGAAGAGCATGGGCTACACCCCCGTGCCTTTGGAGACCAGCGATATTTTGCCCTCGGTGCAGACGGGCATGATCAATGTGGTGCCTGCCACCCCTTACTTTGCTTTGGCCAGTCAGGTCTACACCATGGCCCCCCATATGTTGGAGATCAACTGGGCGCCCATTGTGGGGGCCTTGGTGGTGACCAAGAAAACATGGGATGAGATGTCTCCTGAGACCCAAGCCGCGGTGCGCGCAGCAGGTGACAAGGCGGGCGCTCAAATGCGCAGCAAAGCACGCCTTGAAGTCGACGAGGCGGTAGAGGCCATGAAAAAGCGCGGCTTGATCGTGAACAAACCCAATGCCGAACAAATGCGCGCCTGGAACGACTTGGCAGACAAACTTTATCCCCGTATTCGAGGTAGCCTGGTACCTGCGGAGACCTTTGACGAAGTGTTCCGTCACTTGAAGACCTACCGCGCCAGCAAAGGCAAATGATGGGGCGAATCTTTCGGGGCTTGATGCAGGCCGATATTGCCGTGGCTGTCTTGGCATTGGTCTTGATGGCCTTGATCCCCTTGGTGGAAATTTTGGCCCGCCCCATGATGGGCAAGGGCATTGAAAACGCCCCCGTGGTGGTTCAGCATTTGGGCCTGATCATGGCCATGGCAGGAGCGATTGCCGCGGAGCGCTTTGGCCATCTATCTAGCCTGGGCGTGTTGGTCCCGCGGTTTTATGCGGTGGGGCAGTTTGGCGCAGCCTGGGTCTGCGGCGTGTTGACATGGGCCAGTGCCCAATTGGTGTTGAGTGAAATGTCGGCCGCACAATTGTTGGCCTATGGCATCCCCGTGTGGTGGTTTGAAGCGGCCATGCCTGTGGGCTTTGCTTTTTTAGGCATCAAGTTGGGGGCGCGCTGTGCACAGCACCCTAGTACTAAGGCCTTGTGTTCGGTCGTCGCACCCTTGTTGGGTTTGTGGCTGGCCTACAGCTTGGATGGACAAGCATTGCCTGTCTGGCCTGGGTTGATCGGGTTGGTGCTGCTGCTGGCTTTTGGCGCCCCGATTTTTGTGGTGTTGGGAGGTTTGGCGCTGGCTTTGTTTTGGCAAGACGGCCTGCCTTTGGCCTCGATTGCCTTGTCGCATTACCAAATCACGGTGAACCCGTCCTTGCCCGCATTGCCTCTGTTCACTTTGGCAGGCTTGATCTTTGCAGGGACTGGGGCGGCCCAGCGATTGGGTGCGGTGTTCGTTGCCTTGTTTGGCGGCGGACAAGTGGGCACTGTGATTGCTGCCACCGTGTTGTGTTCTTGTTTCACTGCGTTTACAGGTGGCAGTGGGGTGACCATCTTGGCATTGGGGGGCTTGTTGTTGCCCCTGCTCAAAGGCGTGGGCTACCCCGAGCGCAAGGGCATCAGCTTGGTCACCAGTGCCAGTGCTTTAGGGGTGTTGCTCGCTCCTTCTGTGCCGCTCATCATGTACGCCATCATTGCGCGAGTGCCCATCAACACCATGTTTTTGGCGGGTATCGTGCCAGCCGTGGTGATGGTGGTGTGCTTGCTGATCTTCGGGGGGTATTTGCGCCACAACGGTGTGCGTGCTGAGTCCTCCAGCAAGCCCACGTTCAGCAAGAAGGCCTTGCAAGATGCCGCTTGGCGAGCCAAGTGGGAGCTCTTGGCCCCTGTGGTCGCCATTGGTTCTTTGGCGAGTGGTTTGGCCACGCCGACCGAAAGCGCGGCACTCACGGCGATTTACGCCGTGCTCACCCAAGCCTTGGCGCACCGCGAGTTGGACGCCAACAAACTGGTTGACTGTTTGTCACAATGCGCTCAAATCATAGGCGGTGTGATGCTTATTTTGGGCATGGCGTTGGGCTTGACCAATTACTTGGTGGATGCCGGCATTCCTGACTTGGCGACCGATTGGGTGCAAGGCGTCACACAAAACAAATGGGTTTTTCTGCTGGCCTTGAATGTGTTCTTGTTTGCGGCAGGCGCTCTCATGGAAATCTATGCGGCGATCGTGGTGTTGGTGCCACTTTTGCTGCCTTTGGCAGTGAGCTATGGGATTGACCCTGTGCACTTTGGCATCATCTTTTTGGCCAATATGGAAATGGGCTTTTTATGCCCCCCCGCAGGCATGAACATTTACTTCGCGTCTGCGGTCTTCAAGCAGCCCATCCGCACGGTGGCCGCCTCTGTGGCGCCTGCGTTGGCGGCTATTTTTGCGGGCACTTTGTTGATTTCTTGGCTGCCATTGCTCGCCACAGGTTTGCCCAGTTGGGTGTCCTCGCTCATGCGCTGAGTTGTCCAAGCTGGCTGCTTATGGTGCGCTGCGACAGTTGCGCCAAGCTTTTGCGTGAATGGCCCTCGGAGTAGAGCCACTCACCCAAGTGCACCTTGGCCTGAATGCCAGACGACGACGACAACACCTGGTGCAGGGACTGCACAAAACCAATATCACCCGTGAAGGCAGCTTTCAAACACAAGTCACCCGTCTGGGGGTTGCTGTAGCGAATGGCCAAAGGCTGAACTGGGATCTGATGTTGGACAGCTATTTCAAATAAATTGGCATGAAACAAGCTGACCGAGCGACCCTCGCTGCTCGTGCCCTCAGGAAAACCTGCAACGCAATAGCCATGTTGCAAGGCGCTGGACAGTTGTGCCACCATGCGACGGGCCGAACTGGGCGAGCCACGGTTGACAAACACCACACCGCACCCCGTGGCAATGCTGCCCACGATGGGCCAGCGTTTGACCTCGGACTTGGCGACAAAAATACTGGGCTGGATGGTTTGAATGATCAAGGCATCTACCCAAGAAATATGGTTGGCCACCACCAGACGTGACATCGACTCATCACCTGTCTGCGTGAGAGATCTTTCTAGCACCACGTGTATGCCAAGTACCTCCAACGTGGCTTGCGACCACCGTCTGATTTCTTCTAATTGACTGTGGCGGTTGAGGCGCGGGAACTTGATCCACAAAATCCAAAAAGCATGGGCAAAGGCGCCAAGGAGTCGTAAGTATTTAATCAACATGTTGAGGGCGTGAGCATAGGCCGACTATGTGACAAATCGGTGAAGGATTTTCTGGCTCTTGTCACGAATATTTCATACAACCTTCTTTGTTGATTCACATGAGCTGTCAAGAATAGTCGTCATTGATTCTAAAAGGACTGACCATGAAAGAACTGCCTAACCCCACCATGCCGCTGTCGTTCATCGATGTGCCACGGGGGTCGCTTCATCGAAACGATCAAGACGTTCAAGAAGTTTCTGTCACGCCCCAAAAAGCACAACCCCGCCCAGCCCTGATTGTTGAATGGGCGAAGCACCAAGATGAGGTGCGCGAGGCGCAACGTCTGCGGTATGACGTGTTTGCCACCGAGATGGGCGCACGTTTGAAAGACAGCATTCCAGGCCACGACATCGATTTGTTCGATGATTTTTGCGAGCATTTGATCATTCGTGACGACGTGACCAGCCAAGTCATTGGCACTTACCGCGTCTTGACCCCCGTGCAAGCCAAACGCATTGGCAGCACTTATTCAGACCTCGAATTTGATTTAACCCGTCTGCGTCCCTACCGCGAACGCATGGTCGAGTTGGGTCGCAGCTGCGTCCACCCCGAGCACCGCCACGGCGGCGTCATCATGGCCTTGTGGGGAGCTTTGGCTGAGTTCATGGTGCGCAATAAGTTGGACGTGATGATTGGTTGCGCCAGCATTCCCATGCTGCACCAAGGTGTGGTGAGTGGCGAAGTGGCCGCCAGCATTTGGCATCAACTCAAAAAAACCCACTTGGCCGGCATCGAAAACCAAGTGACGCCTCGCTTGGCTTTGCCTGTGGAGCAGTGGGAAGTCAACCCGGCTTTTGAGCCACCTGCCTTGATCAAGGGCTATTTGCGCTTGGGGGCCAAAGTGTTGGGCGCGCCCGCTTGGGACCCCGACTTCAACACCGCTGACTTGCCCATGTTGATGAAGATCAATGACATGCCGCCGCGTTACCGCAAACACTTTTTGGGTGCTTAAATGCATTACCGTGCCATCTTCATCTCTGACTTGCACCTGGGCACGCCCGGTTGCCAAGCCGACGCTTTGCTGGATTTCTTGAAAGAGCACACCAGCGACTATTTGTATTTGGTCGGTGACATCATTGATGGCTGGCAACTGCGGCGCCGTTGGTATTGGCCACAAGCCCACAACGACGTGATTCAAAAGCTCTTGCGCAAAGCACGTAAGGGCACGCGTGTGATTTATGTGCCAGGCAACCATGATGAATTTGCACGCCATTTCTTAGACCACCATTTCGGCGGAATTGAAGTGATGGAGGAGGCGGTGCACAAAACCGCCGATGGTCGTCAACTGTGGGTGATCCATGGCGACTACTTTGATGCGGTGGTTCAGCAAGCCAAATGGTTGGCTTATGTGGGTGATTATTTGTATGAGTTCACCCTCAAACTCAACCGCTACTTGAACAATATGCGCGGTCGTCTGGGGTTGCCTTATTGGTCCCTCTCAGCCTACCTCAAGCACAAGGTCAAAAAGGCGCTGAATTACGTCACCGACTTTGAGAATGCAGTCGCCCACGAGGCTGAAAAGCGAGGCTACCAAGGGGTGGTGTGTGGTCACATTCACCGCGCAGAAATTCGTGATGTGAATGGCATTTTGTATTGCAACGATGGCGATTGGGTTGAAAGTCGCACCGCCTTGGTCGAAAACGAACGAGGTGAGTTGTCGCTGTTGTTTTGGGAAACAGAGCCTGTGGTGGTGACCAACCCTGAACTAGTGAACGTCGCATAAGATGGCCCGCGGCTCAGGCGTTTGAATGCCTAAAGGTTTTTACTTTCTCATTGGCGCTCAATTTGCATCAGGTCTGGCGGATAACGCGCTGTTGATCTTGGGCATTTATTTTCTCAACGAGCAGGGCTATCCAGGTTGGTGGGCCCCATTGTTGAAGTTCTCATTGACTTTGTCTTATGTGTTGTTGGCTTCCGTGGTCGGGCCATTGGCGGATGCATTTGCCAAAAATCGTTTGATGGCTGTCATGAATGCCCTCAAGATTTTGGGTGTCATCATGTTGCTCACGGGCGTTTTTCCCATGTTGGCCTTTGCCTTGATCGGGCTAGCCGCCTCTGTGTATGCGCCCGCCAAGTATGGTTTGGTGACCGAGTCTGTGCCGCCGCGCTTGTTGGTGCGTGCGAATGCCTGGTTAGAGGTGTCGGTGGTGCTGTCCGTCATTCTGGGCGTGGCGCTCGGCGGGGCCTTGGCTGGCTTGGCCGAGTCTGGTGTGTGGGCGCAATGGGGCCGTTCGATCACATCCCAGTCTGACCTTTTGATTCAAACCCAAGCACTGCCATCGATGGCCATCATCGTGGGGGTTTATCTGTTCGCAGCCGCCTTGAATTTTGGCCTCACGCCTATGAATCAGCGGGGGGTGATTGTGCCCCTGACACGCCAGGCCGTGCGCCTGTCGACCTTTTGGAAAACAAATCAGCGTCTATGGCGTGACCCCTTGGGGGGGGTCTCGCTGTATGTCACCACCTTGTATTGGGGGGTCGGTGCGGTGATGCAATTCGCCGTGCTCGTGTGGGCGCAACAGACGCTCGGCTTGTCGCTCAAATATGGGGCATACCTGCAAGCCTTGGTCGCCTTGGGAGTGATCATGGGTGCGGTGTTGGCGGGGCGTACTTTTAAGCTGCATTCGGCGCGACAGACCTTGCCCTGGGGCTTGTTGTTGGCGGTGTTGCTGCCCGTGATGGTCATCACCACCCACCTATGGGTGGCCATTCCTCTCTTGCTCTTAGCAGGCTTGTCAGGGGGTATGTTGCTGGTGCCCATGAATGCGTTGTTACAGCATCGCGGGATGCAGGTGCTGAGCTCTGGGCGTTCGATTGCGGTGCAAGGTTTCAATGAAAACCTCAGCGTGCTGGTCATGCTGGCGGCTTACAGCCTGCTGCTGGCGTTTGACGTGTCGCTGACCTGGATCATGCTGCTGTTCGCCACTTTTTTGATTGGCGGGATCATGCCGCTTTGCTGGCTGCTTTGGCGACGAATGCGCTAGTCTTGGTGACCCAACGGTCTGGGTTCAACCAAGTTCGATGGCGCGTTGGAAGATGGTCTCAACCTGACCCGCAATTTCATCCCAACCGAGATGCGCCACACTGGGGCGCGTGAAGGTGCGGGACTGGTCGAGGGTTGACCTGTCTTGCGTGATCTCTAGCGCACGCTGGACATATGTGTGGGGCTCATCGCTTGGCACCAACCAACCGTTTTTTCGATCGTTGATGAACTCCCCCGCGGCGGCGCAGTCAAACGCCAAAACGGGGGTGCCACATGACAGCGCCTCGAGGGTCACATTGCCAAAGGTTTCAGTCAAACTAGGAAACAGCAACAAATCAGCACTGGCATAGAGCGTCGCCAGTTGTTCATGTGTACACATACCGACAAAGATAGCGTCTGGGCATTTGGACTCGGTGATGCCGCGCATCGGGCCGTCACCTGCAAACACCATTTTGACTTTTCGTCCATTCGCCACCAGTGTTTGATACGTTTGGATAGTCAGATCCAGGTTTTTTTCAGCCGCCAGTCGGCTGGTGGATAACAACACCATGGTGTCTGGCGTGACACCCCAGCTGTCTCTCATGGCATCACTTCGTTTGTCGGTATGAAAGAGTTGCGTATCCACACCGCGGGCAACCACTCTGAGGTTTTTAAATCCCATCGCCTCGAGTTGGTATTTCATGGCCAAGGTGGGCACCATGGTGAAGGCTGTGCGGTTGTGAAATTTACGCAAGTACGCCACGATGGGTTTACTCAACCAGCCCACGCCGTAATGTTGGCAATAGCTGTGAAAGTTGGTGCGAAAGTCAGAGGTCACGGGCAGTCGCAAAATTTGCGCCGCCTGAAGCGCAGACCAACTCAACGGCCCCTCAGTGGCAATGTGGACCAGATCAGGGCGCCGCGTGCTCCATGCTTTGATGAGCGCCTTTTTGCTGGGCAAACCCAACTTGAGTTGGGGGTACCTGGGAATCGGCAGGCCGCGCAACAGCAATTCCGACCAACCTTTTTGCTCCACGCCAGCATCATGTTTGTCTTGACGAGGACGAATCAGTTGAATCGTGTGCTGACGATGGCCTAAATGTTGAATCAATCTTGAGAGCGTCACTGCCACGCCGTTGACTTCTGGTGGCCATGTTTCTGTCACAACCGCGATGCGCAAAAACCGTTGCGAAGGTTCGAAGTTTTCGACCAAAATAGGGGGCGTGCTTGATAAGTCCATGCACGGATGATGGCGAATGAATTTAACAACTTGATGACAAATTGGCGAAGGCTGAATTTAATTTCATCTATATTTCTTTTTACTGTCACCAAATTTTCACATGACAGAGAGATCATCACCTTGTCTTGCAACACATGAGGAACAGACGTGAAAAACTTTCTAGAAGAATTGCGCATTCAACGCTGGGATGACCACCGTTACTACCACCACTGCCGCATCAACCAGTCATTGCATTTGCTCAGCGCACTTTGCTTTTTGGTGTCCTATGCCTTGTTGTTTGTCAATCCAGCTTGGGCCGCCTTGTTGGCTTGGTTGGTCTCGATGACAGCGCGTCAATCGGGTCACTTCTTTTTTGAGCCTTTGGGCTATGACCATGTGAATGAGGCCACCAACGATTTCAAAGAAGAAATCAAAGTGGGCTACAACCTGCGTCGCAAAGTTATTTTGTTGAGCATTTGGGTCTTGTTGCCTTTGGTGATTTACTACTTCCCAGGTTCGCTCGATGTGGTGCCCACCCATGAAACCTGGGTGGAGTTCTCAGAAGCCGTGGGTTACTCTTGGTTGGCTTTGGGTGTGGGTGGTTTGTTGTTTCGTACCATTCATCTGTGCTTCATCAAGGACGTGCAAACTGGTTTGGTATGGATGACCAAAATTGTGACAGACCCCTTCCATGATGTGTATCTGTATCACAAGGCCCCGTTCCAGCTGTTGCGTGGTCAGCGCTTTGATGAAGAGTTCTTAAAAGCGAGCAACTGATCGCTGCATCAGCGTGCTGAAAAGGGGTTCAGGTCTATGACCTGAACCCCTTTTGTTTGAGGGTTCGATCTTTACTTGAAGAAGGTTTCCTTCAAGATGCTGCGGCGAATATTTTTGTTCGTCAGCTCTGGGGCGTGCCACCACCAACCCTCTTGCTTCATTTGGGTGGCAGCCATCACAAATCGTTGCACCACGAATTCAAAGTCGGCATCGCTGTAGTTGAGGCTAAAGATCAATCGGCCTGTCCCCACCCAGCTCAACGCCAAGCCTTGGAGGCGCAAGTAGTACTGCAGCATCCAGTTGTAGCGGCTAGGCTGTGTGTAGAACAGTGTCCACACGCTAGACATATTGGCGGCTTGCAGGGGGATGTCGTGGGCCGTCATGGCATCGTTGAACAATTTGCGACGTGCATTCCAGCGCTCGTCCAGTCCGTCGTAAATAGCTTGAATTTCTGGGGTTTCGAGCTCGTCCAAAAAGGCCGACATGGCCCCCATGACCACGGGGTGCTCTTTGAAGGTGCCGCGTGCAAAGCAAATGTCAGCAGGGCGGTCGGGGTGGAAGCGGTGCATCCACTCTTTCTTGCCGCACACCACACCCACGGGAAAACCGCCGCCCAAGGTCTTGCCATACGTCACCATATCGGCTTGCACGCCAAAGTACTCTTGCGCGCCTCCAGGGGCTAGACGAAAGCCCAAAAACACTTCGTCAAAAATCAACACCACCCCGTTGTCGCTACAGGCTTGGCGCAGTTTGTGCAGCCAAGCGGTGTAAGCCGCGCGGTCATAGCCCGCTCTGCGGCTGCTGTCGACCAAGGTGGAGTCGCCTGGGGCATTGACGTTGGGGTGAATCGCTTGCAGCGGGTTGACCAACACGCAGGCAATGTCCTTGCGGGTGCGAATGACCTCTAAGCTGCGCTCGCTCATGTCGCTGAGGGTGTAGGTTTCGCGCGGGGGCATGGGGTTGCCAGGGCCAGGCTGCACGTCTTCCCACCAGCCGTGGTACGCGCCACAAAAGCGCACCAAGTTTTTGCGCTTGGTGTGGTAGCGCGCTAAGCGCACAGCTTGCATCACAGCCTCGGTGCCCGACATGTGGAAGGACACCTCGTCCATGCCTGAAATCTTTTTCAAGCGCGCTGCGTTGCTGGCCACACAAGGATGGAGGGAGCCCAGAATGGGTCCCAAGGCTTGGGTTTTGGCCATGCCTTGGGCCATGGTTTTTTTGTAAAAATCGGCGCCAAAAACATTGACGCCGTAAGAGCCAGTCAAGTCATAAAACGACTGGCCATCCAAGTCGGTCACAAACACCCCAGTGGCCGATTGCAAAAATGAGCCCACCTTCAAGTGCTCTTGCACCAAGGGGCTGAATTGAAAGGGCACACGGTAAGCCGCAATGAACTGCATGTCCGTGATGTCTTCTCTGGCGGCTGCGCTGGCTTGAATGCTCAAGGGGTGACGCGCTTTGAGCATCTCAGCGATCTTAAAAAACGCTTGGCGGCGCAGATTCTGGATGTCCAAGGGCGCGTTGTCACATTTAAAGAACATTTCCTCGTCAAAATGGTAGCCAGGTAGTAAACGCGCCAAACGTTTGGCCATGCGCGAGTGCCCAGCGAGGGAGCGGTGCTTGGCCCGTGAGAGTTGAAGTCGGCGGTAAATCGAAGGCGTTAACGTGGCCAATGCACCCAAACTCATCCATGTGGTGTTCACAGTTATTTCCTTGTGTTAAACATGTTTCTGTTTTATTCAATTTAAGTGACAAGATGATGAAGATTCGAAATAAATTTCAAAATTTACTGCTGCAAGAAGACCTTAACTTTTTAGTCACCAACCGCATTCCCCGCATCAGCCTCACGCGGTTCATGGGGTGGTGGAGCCAGTTGCGCAACCCCTTGATCGTGAAGGCGTCGATTGCGGTCTGGCGTTGGTTCACCGATTTGGATTTGACCGAATCCAAGCAACAAAAATTCGACACGCTGCATGCGTGCTTCACACGTGAGTTGCGTCCTGGTCTGCGACCCATCGATCCCAATCCCGCGGTGATGAGCTCGCCTTGCGACTGCATCGTGGGGGCGTGTGGCGAGATCCGAGACGGCATGGTGTTTCAAGCCAAAGGTTTCCCTTACACCTTGAACAGTTTGCTGAGTGCCCCCGACTTGATTCAGCGTTGGCCCAGCGAGCTTGAGGGCGGCACTTTTGTCACCATGCGCTTGACCAGCAGCATGTACCACCGCTTCCATGCGCCGACTGATGCGCACCTCAGTCATGTGACCTACATCTCAGGCGACACCTGGAACGTCAACCCAATTGCGTTGACGCGCGTGAAAGAGCTGTTTTGCAAAAACGAGCGTGCGGTGTTGCAAATGAAGACGGACCAAGGCACCTCATTTTTGATCGTGCCCGTCGCTGCCGTGTTGGTGGCCAGCATGCGTTTTCACGCCGTCGATGTGCTGCTCAACCTGCGCTACAAAGGCCCTAACGACATCCCCTGCGATGCCCACTACACCAAGGGCCAAGAGATGGGTTGGTTTGAGCATGGCTCCACCATCTTGGTGTTTGTGCCACCTGGCTTCGGCTTGGCCGAGGGCATTGAAAACGGCAAGCGCATCCGTATGGGTGAGGCGTTGTTGGTCAAAAAATAACAAGTCTCGGGCGAGATTTGCTGGCTTGTCACCAAAGGTTCACCGTGTGCGGTCATCCTTAAGGCGCAGCAATCCGCTGCTGTCTAAATGGAGCTTTTTCAATGACCAATGAGCACAACCTTGATCCTGAAGTCCACGAAGATGACGAGGGATATGAAACACTAGCTGACTACCACCGCATTGCGGCTCTGCACTATTCTCAGGCCGCCAAGCACCATTCACTCGCGGCCGATGCAGATGACCAAGGTCACGAAGAAGCCCGTAATTCACACGTGTTTTTGGCTTATCGCCATAAGCTCGTGGCCAATCAGTACGCTGAAATGGCTGTGATTGAAAGCGATGAGTTGACTGACGACGATTCAGACGAAGTTCACGTTGCTTGATTTTTGTTAGCCAAAGACACACGCATCTGAGTGTGTCAAAGGGAAGATGGCTCAGGTTGTCTTCCCTTTTTTATTTGTTGAAACGCAATTCTTGGGTGTTCACAACTCTGTCATTTGACGACTGGAAAATAGCCAGAGTCTTATTTATAAATAGGGGGATTGTTGTGAAGCGTAAATTTTTGTTTCCCGCCTTGGCGTTGACTTTCTTTGCTGCGACGGCGCAAGCTCAAACCGAAATCCAATGGTGGCATTCCATGTCGGGCGCCTTGGGCGACTGGGTGGGTGATATCGCCAAAGACTTCAACAGCAAGCAAGCAGATTACAAAGTCGTGCCTGTTTTCAAGGGCAACTACGACGAATCCATGACCGCCGCTGTGGCCGCCTTCCGCGCAGGCAATGCGCCTCACATTTTGCAGGTGTTTGAAGTGGGCACGGCCACCATGATGGCTTCTAAAGGCGTGGTGGTCCCGGCAGAAAAAATCATGCGCGATGCTGGTTACAAGTTTGACCCCAAATCCTACGTGCCTGCCGTGTCCGGCTATTACACAGCCCCCAATGGCCAGATGATGTCTTTCCCGTTCAACAGTTCGACCACCGTCATGTGGTTCAACTTGGATGCCCTTAAGGCTGCGGGTGTGTCGACCGACAAACTGCCCCAAACTTGGCCTGAGGTCACTTTGGCTGCCGCCCAACTCAAGGCCAGCGGCCACAAGTGCCCTTTCACCACCGCTTGGCAAGGTTGGACCCAGTTGGAGAGCTTCTCCACTTGGCACAACACCGAATTGGCCACCAAAGGCAACGGCATGAAGGGCATGGACGCTCGTTTGGTGCTCAACTCACCATTGCATGTGCGCCACATCGAAAACTTGGGCAATATGGCCCAACAAGGCTTGTTCGTCTACAAGGGCCGCGCCGGTGCTGCAGGCGCCACCTTCGAATCTGGCGAATGTGCCATGTATACCAACTCGTCGGCTGCTTATGCCGGCATCAGCAAAAATGCCAAGTTCAAGTTCGCGGTGGGCACTTTGCCTTATTACCCCGATGTGGCCGGCGCGCCTCAGAACACGGTGATCGGTGGCGCCAGTTTGTGGGCCATGGCGGGTAAAAAGCCTGCTGAATATAAAGGTGTTGCGGCTTTCTTTAACTACCTGTCTGACCCGGTCGTTCAGTCGGTCAACCATAAGCGCACTGGCTACCTGCCCGTGACCATGGAAGCCTTCAAGATCACAGAAGAGTCTGGGTTCTACAAGCAAAATCCAGGCACCGATGTGTCGGTCAATCAGATGATCCGCAAAACCACAGACAAATCGCGCGGCATCCGTTTGGGTAACTATGTGCAGATTCGCACCATTGAAGACGAAGAACTCGAACAAGTCTGGGCGGGCAAAAAGTCTGCCAAAGAAGCCTTAGACAGCATCGTCAAGCGTGGCAACGAATTGCTGGAGAAATTCGAGAAAGCCAACAAGTCCTGATTGTTCACGTCTTATGAAATGGCAAGCCAGTTGGCGTTCGCGTCAGCTGGCTTGAATGATTTTGAGCAGCGATAAAAAAGTTATTTTTCGATCCAAATGGTTGCCTTGGGTGTTGATCGCACCGCAAGGCTTCATCATTTTGGCTTTCTTTTTTTGGCCCGCGGGTCAGGCTTTGCTGCAGTCGTTTCAGCAATCGGACGCCTTTGGCATGTCGGTGCAATGGATCGGGCTGGATAACTTTGCCGCTTTATGGCGCGATGACACCTATTTGGAATCGTTCAAAACCACGGCTTTGTTTTCAGTATTGGTAGCGGGTTTGGGGATCTCGCTGTCCTTGGTCTTGGCCTTTTTGGCTGATCGCGTGGTGCGCGGCATTTGGCTCTACCGCAGCCTGTTGATCTTGCCCTATGCGGTCGCTCCAGTGGTGGCAGGGGTGCTGTGGTTGTTTTTGTTTTCGCCGTCCGTAGGCTTGGTGGCCTATGTGCTTGAGAAATGCGGCATCAGTTGGAACATCTTGCTCAACAGCGCCCATGCGATGACTCTGATCGTCGTTGCCTCGGTCTGGAAGCAAATTTCCTACAACTTCTTGTTCTTTTTGGCAGGCTTTCAAAGCATTCCGAAATCCTTGATCGAGGCGGCAGCCATCGATGGTGCCAACGTTTGGCAGCGCTTTTGGACTGTGCAGCTGCCCTTGCTCGCACCCACTACGTTTTTTTTGCTGGTCGTCAACACCGTTTATGCCTTCTTTGAAACTTTTGGCATTGTGGATGCGACTACCCGAGGTGGCCCGGGCAAGGACACTGCCATCTTGGTTTACAAGGTTTACTTTGATGGCTTCAAAGCCATGGACTTGGGTGGATCGGCCGCGCAGTCGGTGGTGCTCATGACCATTGTGATTGGCCTGACGGTGCTGCAATTTCGCTATATTGAACGCAAAGTGCATTACTGAGATGGTCGAGAAACACCCTGCATTAGACTTTCTCTCTCACGTCCTGCTTTCAGTTGGCGTGTTGGTGATTGTGTTTCCGATCTACTTGGCCTTGGTCGGATCGACCCATTCGGCCCAAGAGATGGCGCAGTCGCCGATTCCGATCTGGTTTGGCCAAGACGCTTGGCTCAACTACCGAACCATTTTGCTGGGCGAAGGCTCTGGTGTAACCAGTCAACTTCCTGTGGCGCGGATGATGTGGGTTAGTCTGGTCACGGCCTTGTGCATTGCCCTGGGCAAGATCGTCATCTCGTTGCTCAGCGCCTTTGCCCTTGTTTATTTCAACTTTCCGTTTCGCAAAGCGGTGTTTTGGGGCATCTTCATCACCTTGATGCTGCCGGTCGAGGTGCGGATTGTGCCCACCTATAAAGTGGTGGCTGACTTCGGGATGATCAACAGTTTTGCGGGCTTAACCATTCCTCTCATAGCATCGGCCACGGCCACGTTTTTGTTTCGGCAGTTTTTCTTGACAGTGCCGGAAGAACTGACCGAAGCGGCCAAGATGGATGGTGCTTCGCCCATGCGTTTTTTTTGGGATGTGCTGCTGCCCCTGTCGCGTACCAGTATCGCGGCTTTGTTTGTGATCCAGTTCATCTACGGCTGGAACCAATACCTGTGGCCCTTGCTGATGAGTACCGACGAGCGCATGTACCCCATCGTCATGGGTATTCGCAGCATGACCGCGGGGGCCGACTCGCAAGTGCAGTGGAACCTGGTGATGGCCACGGCCATTTTGGCCATGCTTGCGCCCGCGTTGGTGGTGGTCTTGATGCAAAAGTGGTTCGTCAAAGGACTGGTCGATACGGAAAAATAATATGGCTTCCATCACCCTTTCTCACCTTCAAAAAACCTACGGCGTCGGCGCCAAGGGCAACACCGTCATTCAGGACCTAAGCGCTGACATTCACGATGGTGAGTTGGTGGTCATCGTCGGACCCTCGGGCTGTGGTAAGTCCACGTTGCTGCGCATGGTGGCGGGCTTGGAAGAAATCACGTCAGGCACTGTGTCGATCGGTGAGCGTGTGGTGAACAACTTAGAGCCCGCTGAGCGTGACATCGCCATGGTGTTCCAGAACTACGCGCTGTATCCGCACATGAGCGTGTTTGACAACATGGCCTACGGCCTCAAGATTGCGAATCGCCCGGCAGCAGAAATCAAAGCCCGGGTGGACAAGGCTGCGGCGATCCTAGAGCTTTCACATCTGTTGAAGCGCAAGCCCCGTGAGTTGTCTGGTGGCCAGCGCCAGCGCGTAGCCATGGGTCGCGCTATTGTGCGACAGCCGCAGGTTTTTTTGTTTGACGAACCCTTGTCCAACCTTGACGCCAAACTGCGCGCCCAGACCCGTCTGGAGATTCAGAAACTGCACCGCGAGTTGGGCATCACCAGTTTGTTTGTCACGCACGACCAGATCGAAGCCATGACGCTGGCCCAGCGAATGATCGTGATGAACGGTGGCCAGTTAGAGCAGTTCGGCACACCCGAGGAGGTCTACAACTGCCCGGCCAGCACTTTCGTGGCCGGCTTTATTGGTTCACCGCCCATGAACCTGCTTTTGCATGCCCCCAACCGTCGCTCTGGCTGTGTGATGGGCATTCGACCCGAACACATCGACCTCACGCCTGATACGGGTTGGGCTATGCAGGTGGAGACGATGGAGTTATTGGGCGCTGAGAGATTGGTGCACGCCCGCTTGGGTCATGAACTGGTCACTCTGCGCTTGGATGCCTCACAACCAACCCCTTCAATTGGCGAGTCTTTCCGTGCCACCCCCCGCAGCGATCGGGTGCATTGGTTTGACTTGACAACGGGTTTACGTCGAGATCTTGTATGAGTTCCATCTCAACGGATTGGCCTTATCCACGCTGGATTGCCCATCGAGGTGCGGGCAAGTTGGCGCCTGAAAATACCTTAGCGGCCTTTCGTTTGGGCGCGCAGCATGGTTATCGCATGTTTGAATGTGATGCCAAACTCAGCAGTGATGGCCTAGTTTTCTTAATGCATGATGCTTTGTTAGAACGGACAACGAATGGCCACGGGGTAGGGGGTGAGCAAACTTGGGAGCAACTGAAGCAGTTGGATGCAGGCGCTTGGCATTCCAGCACTTTTGCGGGTGAGTCATTGCCAACCCTGACGGAGATCTCTCAGTATTGTTTGGCCCATGGCTATTGCTTGAACATTGAAATCAAACCGACGCCAGGATCAGACGCACGCACCGGAGATGTGGTGGCGCGTCAGGCCGCTATCCTTTGGGCTAATGCCGATGTGGCCCCCTTGCTGACCTCCTTCAAACCCGAGTCACTTAGAGCGGCCAAAAAGGCGGCATCACATTTGCCTAGGGGGTTGCTGCTCGACACTTTGTGGGAGGGGTGGGAAGTGATCGCTGCGGAGCTTGAATGCTGTGCGATTGTTTTCAACTACAAACTCTTGAATCAAGAACTGCTGGCACAAGTTCATCAGAGGGGATGGCGCTGTTTGGCCTACACAGTCAACACGCCAGAGTCCGTTGACCAACTCAACACATGGCAAATCGACGGATTGATCACAGATCGCGTCGATTTGTTCGACCCAACTTGTTGAGGGTTGGGCAAGTTAGTCAGATCGCTACAGCGATCAAGTGTGTTTGATAGTGCGCTAGCCCTGGCACTTGTTTGTCTTTGACCTTGGCCAAGTCGTCGTAGCGGCGCAGACTTACCGCCTCTTCAGCGAAGGGCTGTGCAATGAAGGTTTGTGCTTGGGCTTCGTCATAGACGCCGCCTTGCAGCTCCAAGCTGCGCTTGGATGCGATCGATAAGCCGCCCCAGTAGTCTGGGTCAATCCAACACAAATAACGTTTGGCATCCACGTGCATGCGAATGGGTTCGAGCACAGCGTCGGGAAACAACCCGCGCAAAAAAGGGAGGGCGATGAATTGATGCAAATCGTCCACGTGGGTGTCGTGCTCAACCGCGTTTTCACGCTCAGCGGCCAACAGGTGTCCCAAATCATGCAGCAAACAGGCCACGATGGTGTCAGAGGTTTCGTCTGCTTGCTCGGCCAAGTGGGCGCATTGCAACGCGTGCTCTAGTTGGCTGATCGCCTCTAAGCCATATTGGGTTTGACCACGACGCTGTAGCAGGTCGTGAACTTCTTTCAAGGTCAAGGACATGAATTACCTCACACAAAATGCTGACGAATACGCGCTGATACCAAGTCGATGACGCTCACCGTCACGATGATGATCAGCATCACCGCACAGGTTTCGGCGTACTGGAAGCCGCGGATGATTTCCCACAGCACTACACCAATGCCACCCGCACCCACCATGCCCACCACCGAAGCGGATCGCACGTTGGATTCAAAGCGGTACAACGTGAATGAAATCCACAATGGAATGACTTGGGGAATCACGCCATACACAATTTCGTGCAGGGCCGATGCGCCAGTAGAACGGATGCCTTCCACGGGTTGAGGATCAATGGCTTCAACCGCTTCAGAAAACAGCTTGGCCAAGATACCCGCGGTGTGGATCCACAAGGCCAGCACCCCCG
>JAVLFR010000331.1:0-11043 GCA_046052785.1 Limnohabitans sp.
ACCGAGATCTACACTTATGCGATCGTCGGCAGCGTCAGATGTGTATAAGAGACAGACTCAGGCAAGTACTTGGCTGGCTCGCTGGATTTGGCCCGTTGCATGGCGTCGACCATCACAAACACCGCGTCATAAACATAAGGTGAATACAACTTCACATCGTCATTGAAGCGTTTTTTGAACTTCACGCCAAAGTCGTCCATGCCCTTCTTTAAAGCACCGTCGACACCACCCGCTTCGGCGCAAACCACTTGACCATCGGCCATGGCGTCACCTGCGAGCTTGATCATCTCGTTGGTACAAATGCCGTCACCGCCCATGAACTTGGCTTTGATACCCAAAGATTTCATTTGCTTCATCATGGGCCCGCCCACCGCGTCCATACCGCCAAAGAAGATGATGTCTGGCTTCTTGCCTTTGAGGGTGGTCAAGATCGGCATGAAATCGGTAGCTTTGTCAGTGGTGAACTCGTGGGCCACCAAATTGCCGCCCGCGGCTTTCACGGCTTTTTCAAACTCTTCCGCCACCCCTTGACCATAAGCCGTGCGGTCGTCGATCACGGCAATGGCCTTGCCTTTGAGATCTTTCACCGCATAGCGCCCCAAGGTGCCCCCCAAGTGGACATCGTCTGCCACCACACGGAAAGCCGTTTTATAGCCCTGGCGGGTGTATTTGGGGTTGGTGGAGGAAGGGGAAATCTGGGGAATGCCCGCATCGCTGTAAATTTTGGAAGCAGGAATGGTGGTGCCTGAGTTCAGGTGACCAATCACGCCGCTGACTTTGGCATCAACCAGCTTTTGGGCGGCGGCGGTGCCTTGCTTGGGGTCTGAGGCATCGTCTTCAGCGACCAACTCCAGCTTGATCTTTTTGCCGTTGATGCTCACGCCTTTGGCGTTGAGTTCCTCGATGGCCAAGCGGGCACCCCATTCATTGTCTTTGCCCAAGTGGGCGATGGCACCACTGACAGGACCCACATGGCCAATCTTGACCACTTGCTCTTGCGCCAGGGTCAAACCACTGATGGCGGCCAGGGTTGCAACGGCTGTCAATTTGAAAGTGAGATGCATGCAAGAACTCCTTTGAGTGAAAAGAAAAACACAAAAAAATCAGGCCGAAGTTTCCTTCAATTTCAAATCATGCCGCGTGATGGAATACCCGCGATCGGTATAGTGCTTCCAACGCTGACGCGCTTGCTGTCGGTCTTCGTCATCCAAAGTGACCACTTCAATCGTGCGCTCAAAGCGCTCGTAACCTGCGGCGACCTCGGTGCCTAAATTCAACAACACTTGGTGGTGCGGCAACTCTGGCCCCCCCTCAATTTGAGCCGCCAACACCACGGGCGAGGCCATGAGTTGTTCAGCGGGACTGCCTGCGCGGCAATGTGCCACAAATTCCAGAGGAGAAAAAGTCCACAGCAAGGTGTCGAGCGATTGCAGGGCCTGAGGCGCGCCCGTCACCACCACGCGCGCGCCGCTGGCCACGGCCTTGCGCAGCAAACGACAGGCGTAAGCCAATTTGTCGGGCGCGTTGAAGTGAAAGGCGATCTCGGTCATTTGGCCTTGGCAGTGCCCAACAAATAGTGCAGCAACAAACCCACAGGTCTGCCCGTGGCGCCTTTGGCAGCACCACTTTTCCAAGCCGCGCCTGCGATGTCCAAATGCGCCCAAGGGTAATCCTTGGCAAAACGCTGCAAAAATTTGGCCGCCGTGATGGCACCCCCATCGCGTCCCGCCACGTTGGCGACATCGGCAAAATTGGACTTCAAGCCCTCGGCATAGTCCTCGTCCAACGGCAGACGCCAGCAAGGATCAAGTGCGGCTTCGCCAGCCTCAAACAAAGCCTGGGCCAATTCATCGGAGGTCGAGAACAACCCGCTGCGCACATGGCCCAGCGAAATCACACACGCGCCAGTCAGCGTGGCGATGTCGATCACCGCGCGAGGCTTGAAGCGAGTGGCGTAGGTGAGCGCGTCACACAAAATCAAGCGCCCCTCTGCGTCGGTGTTGAGCACCTCAATGGTTTGGCCACTCATGCTGGTGATCACGTCACCTGGCTTCAAGGCGGTGCCGTCAGGCATGTTTTCGCAGGTCGGAATCAGGCCCACCACATTGATGGGCGGCTTGAGCTGCGCCAGCGCTTCAAACGTGCCCAACACGCTGGCCGCGCCACACATGTCAAACTTCATTTCATCCATGCCCAGCCCTGGCTTGATCGAAATCCCGCCTGTGTCAAAGGTGATGCCCTTGCCCACCAAGACCGTGGGCGCCACGGTCTTGGCTGCGCCCGTGTACTGCAAAACGATGAAGCGCAAAGGCTCGACCGAGCCTCTGGCTACCGCCGCAAAGGAACCCATACCCAGTTTCTCAATGTCTTTGGGGCCCAGCACCTGGCAATGGATGCCGGCCTTCTTACCCAGGGCTTTGGCCACCTCGGCCAAATGCGTGGGGGTGGCGTGGTTGGCGGGACGGTTGCCCCACTCTTTGGCCAAAGCCACGCCAGCCACTTGGGCGCGGGCGCGAGCGAAGTCATGCTTGGCGGCTTGGGTTTTCTCTGCCGTGGGCAAAGCCAACACCACGCGCTTTAAAACAGACGCTTTGGCAGAAGGCTTGGTCGCGGTGTAGACATAACTGGCATCGGCCACGGCCTGCGTAGCGGCTTGCAGGCGGTGCGCACTGGCATCGGACAAACACACGGTGATATGAATCGACTTGGCCGTTTTCAAAGCCCCCACCGCCGCGGTCACAGCTTGGCGCACGCCACGGGCGCTGCCGTCACCACTGGAGACCAGCACCACACGGGGTGCGCTCACGCCTTGGGCATGCCACAGACTCACCAGCTTGGCGGGGGACTCATCCAAATCGCCACTTTTTCGGGCTTCGGAAATAAGTTGCGACAAAACACCTTTGGCAGGTTTGTCCTTGGCAGATACCAAGATAATCAGGGCGTCGGTTTGACACGTGGCTGCGGCGTTTAAATCTAGGGTCTTGAGCTCAAAGTTCATAATGGCGGTTTTCCTCTTTCACTGATGTTATTCCATTCCTCCATTCGTCAAGAGCTGGCGCGCAGTTTTGGTGCTTCGCTGATCGTGTTGGTCACCATCGTGATGACCATGATGCTGATACGCACGCTCGGACAGGCCTCGATCGGCAACGTCAACCCCGCTGAAGTGACCCTCATTCTGGGCTACACCATGCTCGGGCAATTGCCCATCTTGCTGACCATGAGCCTGTTCATTGCCGCGGTGGGCACCCTGTCGCGTATGTATTTGGACAGCGAAATGGTCATCTGGTTGGTGAGCGGTAAGGGTCTGCGCTCCTTGGCCAAGCCGATGCTTCATTTCGCTTGGCCCATGTTTTTAGGGGTTTTCGTGCTCATGCTGGTGGTTTGGCCTTGGTCCAACCAGCAAATCGGTGAGCTGAAAAATCGCTACGAACGACGCGGCGACTTAGAACGCGTCGCGCCTGGTCAGTTTCAAGAGTCAGCCAGCGGCGCTCGCGTATTTTTCATTGACAAAGACAGCTTGGATAACAAAGAGGGCAAAAACGTCTTTATTTCTTCGACTGACCACAACAAACAAGCCATGACCTCATCTAAAACAGGGCATGTGAGCACCACCGATGAGGAACAGTTTTTGGTGCTGGAAAACGGTCAACGGGTTGAGCAAACCATCGGCAAAACCGAAATCAAAGTCACCCAATTTAAGAGCTACACCACGCAACTGAGTCGCACCTCTGTCGTCCCAGACAGCCCTCCACTCAAAACCATCTCCAGCGTGGATCTGTTTCAAAATCCAACGCCAGCCAATTTGGCAGAACTCGGTTGGCGCCTGGGCGTAGCGTTTTCTGCCTTCAATGTGATCATCATTGCCTTGGCGATCACCAGCGCCAATCCGCGCGTGGGCCGAGGCGGCAACTTGGCGCAGGCATTGCTCATCTTTATTGTGTATTTCAACTTGATCAATTTAGGACAAAGCTGGGTGGGTTCTGGCAGAGCGCAATTCGCACCGTTTTTCATCACCTTGCACGGCGGGGTTTTTATGCTGGCTTTGACATGGCTGTTGGCGCGTCATCACAACTTCAGTTGGCGCCAATGGTTGAGGCCAACGGGCGCTTGACGCCTCTGTTTTATGAAAACCCTGCGCCAGCTCATTCACCGTGAAATTTGGGTCTCTGTGGCTTTTGTCACGCTTTGTTTTTTGGCCTTGTTTTTTTTCTTTGACTTCATCGACGAGTTGCCCAACGCTGGGGCCAACCACAACACGTACCAACTCAAACATGTGTTCGCTTTTGTGTTGCTGTCGGTCCCCAGCCATTTGTACGAACTGCTGCCCATCACAGTCTTGATTGGCACCATTTTCGTGATGTCGCGCCTCGCGCAAAGCTCTGAATTCACCATCCTTCGCACCAGCGGCTTGACGCCTGGCATGGCCATCAGAAACCTGATGGGCTTGGGGCTTGCTTTTGTGCTCATCACCTTTGCCGTCGGTGACTATTTGGCGCCAGCCTGTGACCGTTACGCCCAACTGCTCAAGGCCAAGTATTTGGGCACCCAACTCAAAGTCGGGCACACGGGCGCTTGGCTGCGCGAAAACAAAGAGGATCAAAAAGTTTTTCTCAACATCAACCGACTGTCTTCAGACGGGTCGCCCGAGGGACTTCGTATTTTTGAATTCAATGCAAATGGTGAGTGGACGGCCCTGAGCCAAGCTTCAGGCGCACAGATTGAAAACAACGCCTGGCACTTGCGTCAAGTCGAACGCAAGGAACTGCAAATGAAGGCTGGCCAAGCGCATCTTCAAATCACCCATCACGAGGCCCTCAGCTGGCCGTCAGACATCAGCAGCGAAATGATCGCCGTCGCCATTCTCAAGCCCGGTCGAATGAGTACCCTGGATTTGTTTCAATACATTCGCCACTTGGTTGCCAACGGTCAAACCACCCAACGCTTTGAAATTGAGTTCTGGAAAAAAGTGTTTTACCCGCTGAGTTGCTTGGTCATGGTGGTGCTCGCGCTGCCGTTTGCTTACCTGCATTCACGCAGCGGCAACATTGCCAGCCATGTCTTTGGCGGCGTGTTGGCGGGCATCAGTTTTTTCTTGCTCAACAATGTCTTCAGTTACTTGGGCAATATCAACAATTGGCTGCCTTGGTTTGCCGCTGCCGCCCCTGGTTTGCTCTACTCTCTCGCCTCACTGACCGCTTTTGGTTGGTTGGTGGTGCGTCAATAAGGTTGTCATGAAAGCCATCATTTTGTTTGCCCACGGTTCACGTGATCCCCTTTGGCACAAGCCCATTCAAGCGGTGGCTGAACGCATCGTGCAACGCTCCCCTACCACCGTGGTGCGATGCGCTTATTTAGAGCTCACCGAGCCTGACTTGCCACATGTGGCCCATGACTTGGTGACCCAAGGGGCGACGCATCTGAATGTCGTTCCCATGTTTTTGGGAGTCGGGCGTCACGCGCGCGAGGACTTGCCGGCCTTGATCCAGGCCCTCCAAACGCAGCACCCTGGTGTGACCATCACTTGCCAACCCGCCGTTGGAGAACAGGGCCAGCTTTTGGATTTACTCGCTGACATTGCCCTGGGCTAAAGCCCGATCGCGCAGGGGTCGACTGTTAGAATGGCAGAATTCTTTTCAATGCGTGACACCTTATGAAAATTGCCATTGCAGGCACAGGTTATGTCGGCCTTTCCAACGCTGTTTTACTGGCTCAGCGCCACGAAGTCGTTGCCCTTGACATCGTGGAGGCCCGGGTCGAAGCTATCAATGCGCGACACTCCCCCATCGAGGACCGCGACATCGAAGCCTACCTGGCTGAGAAAACCCTGAATTTGCGTGCCACCCTTGATCCAGTCGAGGCCTACCAAGGCGCTGACTACGTCATCATCGCCACGCCGACCGATTACGACCCCCAAACCAATTACTTCAACACCCGTTCGGTCGAGTCGGTGATTGCAGACGTCAAGCGCATCGCCCCGCAAGCGGTCATGGTGATCAAGTCCACCATCCCCGTGGGCTTCACAGACAAAATTCGGGCCGATTTGGGCACCGAGCAAGTTTTCTTCAGCCCCGAGTTTTTGCGCGAAGGCAAAGCCTTGCATGACAACCTGTACCCCAGCCGTATCGTGGTGGGTGAAGTGTCAGAGCGCGCTCGCGTGTTTGCTGGCCTGTTGCAAGAGGCGGCCTTGAAGCCTGATGTTGCGGTGCTGTTCACTGGCAGCACCGAAGCTGAGGCCATCAAGCTTTTCGCCAACACCTATTTGGCCCTGCGTGTCGCCTATTTCAACGAGCTCGACAGCTACGCCGCCTCGCACCAACTCGACACACGCCAAATCATTGATGGCGTGTGTTTAGACCCGCGCATTGGCAACCACTACAACAACCCCAGCTTTGGCTACGGTGGCTACTGCTTGCCCAAAGACACCAAGCAATTGCTGGCTAACTACAACAACGTGCCGCAAACCCTCATTGGCGCCATCGTGAGCGCCAACAGCACCCGCAAAGACTTCATTGCGGACGACATCTTGCGCCGCAAACCCAGCACCGTGGGCATCTTTCGCCTCATCATGAAAGCCGGCAGTGACAACTTCCGCGCCAGCAGCATCCAAGGCGTGATGAAGCGGCTGAAGGCCAAAGGCGTGCGGGTCCTGGTGTACGAACCTTTGTTGGACGAGACTGAGTTTTTCAAATCCGAAGTCACCCACGACCTTGCCGCCTTCAAATCACAATGCGATGTGATCGTGGCCAACCGCCAAACCCCTGATCTCAACGATGTGGCCGACAAGGTCTACACGCGTGATTTGTTTGGCAGCGACTGATCCCACACCGCCTCACCCACGCCAGCATGCAGCCCTCATCCGCAACGCCGCCTGACGGTCGGCTTTGGTTCGCAGCGGCGCTGTTGCTCATCGCCTCAGGCGTTGGGGTCCAAACCAGCCCCTGGCACACCGAGCTGATGCTGGCATTGAACCAACAAGCCCGCTTGCTGCCAGACATGTTTTGGTCATGCATCACCGTGTCGGGGCTCGGCTGGGCCGTGCTCATTTTGGTGAGCGTCCTCAGCCGAGGTGATTTGGGAGCGCGTGTGGTGTTGACTGGATTCCTCGTGGGCGGGGTTGTGACACACACACTCAAGCCTTTGCTCAGCTTGCCCAGGCCTGGCGCGGCTATGGAAGCTGAGCTGATTCACTTCATCGGCCACCCCGTCATCAACCACCACGCCATGCCCTCTGGCCATGCGCTGGCGGCATTTTCGATGGGCACACTCTGGCTTTGCTTGATCCGCTCGCACTCTTACCCCAAGTGGCTGGCGTGGCTGGGCTGGGCCACGGCGTCACTCATTGCGGCCTCCCGCATTGCTGTGGGTGCGCATTGGCCAGCGGATGTGCTGGTGGGCGCGGGGCTGGGTTTGCTGGTGGGCTGGTTGGCTTGGCGCTTTCCCTTCGCTTGGCCACGCAGCCAAGCCCACGCGTTTCCGTGGTTGCCCGTTTTTGTCGAGAGCCTTGGCGCTTGGGCTGCTTTCACATTTCAAGAAGGCATGCCCTTGGCCTTGCTTTGGCAATGGACCCTTGGCAGCTTGGCAGTGGTGAGCGTTTTGTGGCGCATTCGCGCTTGGCGTTCAGCGGCCCACTTGGACCTGTCCACATGACATGGCCCTCTCGCAAAATGTGGGCTTCGCTCGTGGTCACCCTGTTGGCCATCGCCATCATGGCGTGGATGCTGCGTGCTGTGGATTGGCCTGTGGCCCTGGCGGCATGGCAGCGGGTGCCTGCCTATGTTTGGCTCCTCAGCGCCCTGGGTATGGCGGGCAGTCATGTGTTGCGCGCTGGCCGCGTGCGCTTGGAGTGGCGCGACACCCTGAACATGGGCTGGCGAGAAGCATGGGGCCTGATGGTGCGTCACAGCGCTTGGGTCGTCTTGGTGCCGATGCGCGGGGGCGAGGCCATTTATGTGTGGGTGCTGCACCGCCAAGGCGGCGTGTCGATTCGCCAAGCCAGCATCAGTTTGCTGCGACTGCGTGTTCAAGACATGGCGGTTTTGGGCGGGTTGGCCGTGGCGCTGTTCGCACCGTTTTCCATCGAACTCAGCCTCTTGCTGGCCGCTGCCCTGATGGGCTTGGCCATGTGGGTGCTGCCTGTGAGTTGGACCTGGTTGATGTTTCGCATGTCGCGCAAAGAAGGCGCCGCGCCCTTTCAAGCCCCACCACCAGCTTGGGAGAGCTGGATTTACGCCATCACCAATTGGATTCTCAAAACCAGTGCCATCGCTTGGCCGATGTGGGTGATCCTGCCCATCGACTTTCGCACCGCCTTACATGGCTCGGTCGGTGGTGAGCTCGCCGCTACACTTCCTCTGCAGCCCCCAGCGGGCTTTGGGCCCTATGAAGGCGGCGTCATCTTTGGCATCCAATGGACAGCCTCACTGCCCTGGCCTGATATCGCAGCCACCGCCTTGGCGGTGCATTTGTTGGCATTGGCCGTCACGATCGGCTCTGCCACCCTGGCGCGGGCTTTGGGTTGGAGTCAAAAACCCTTGCATCGCCTAGACGGGGCCCCCGCTACTTTTTCTCAATAAGGTTGTCTCATCATGTCTGACCCCATCGTTCACTTGCCAGCGCACACTTTGTCGGTCGTTGTGCCCATGTACAACGAGCAAGACAACGCGCGCTTGCAAGTCAACGCCGTGCAAGAAGCCCTCAGCCATTACCCCATGCCATGGGAGATGATCTTGGTCGACGATGGCAGCTCTGACGGCACCGTGGCGGCCCTGCTCAAGCGGGCCCGAGAGATTGGCCCGCACATCCGCGTGGTCGAACTGCGACGCAACTTCAAACAAACCGCGGCCATGCAAGCAGGCATTGATGCCGCACGGGGTGATGTGATCGTGACCATGGATGGCGATTTGCAAAACGACCCCCGTGACATCCCCAAATTGGTGGCACGTTTACTCAATGAAGACATGGACATGGTGGCGGGTTGGCGCCAAAAACGCCAAGACGGTTTCATCCTTCGTAAATTACCCTCCATGATTGCCAACACCTTGATTCGCAAAGTCTCGGGCTTGGATTTCAAGGACCTGGGCTGCAGCCTCAAAGCGTTTCGCGGTGATGTGCTGCGCAAAATTCGCTTGTATGGCGAAATGCACCGTTTCATTCCTGCTTGGTTGGCCACCGTCACCTCCCCACGTCGCATGGCCGAAGAACCCGTCAGACATCACGCGCGCATGTTGGGAGAATCTAAATACGGCATTTCACGCACCTTTCGCGTGATCGTTGACTTGCTGGCCATGTACTTTTTCTTGCGCTTTGGCACGCGGCCCGGCCATTTCTTTGGCGGCATTGGCATGGTCTTTTCCGCCGTGGGCAGCTTGATCTTGGCGTACCTGGGAATTTTGAAACTGTTTGGCGAACAAGTGGGCGGTCGCCCTTTGTTGTGGCTGGGCTTTTTTGCTTTGCTGGCAGGCGTGCAAATGCTGACCACGGGTGTGCTGGCCGAGATCTTGATGCGCAGCTACTTTGACCAAAGCGGCGCCCGTTCCTACCATGTGATGCGCCAGGAAACCCCCGAGCCTGCCGAAGGCTGGCACCGCCCATCCGCATGATCCAAGGCCGCCACTTCCTTCGCTGGCCCCAAGCCACTTGGGTGGCCCTGGCCCTGCTGAGCTTGTACTTGGTTCGCCTGGCAGGCGCGCCCCTGTTTGATGTCGACGAGGGCGCGTTTGCCGAGGCCTCACGCGAAATGCTGGCGTCTGGCGACTGGGGGCACACCACCCTCAATGGGGCAGACCGCTTTGACAAACCCATCTTCATTTATTGGTGCCAAGCGGCGCTGATGGCCGTATTGGGCCCGCATGATTGGGTGGCGCGTTTGCCCTCCGCCTTGGCGGTGCTGGCGGCCACCTTTGGCGTGTGGCGGTTTGCATCACGCCATTGGGGCGAGGCGGCGGGTCAGCGTGCGGCCTTCATGCTGGGCTCGAGTTTGGGATTGCTGGCCATTGGCCGCGCCGCGACCGCCGACGGCATGCTCAATGCTTTGTTAATCGCCACGGGCTTGTGCCTGTGGACCTTTGCGTCCTCCGGCTCACGCCGCGCGTTGCGCTGGGCTTATGTGTGGTGCGGGTTGGGCTTGCTCACCAAAGGGCCGGTGGCCTTGTTGATTCCAGGCGTCACCTTGCTCATTTGGTCGCTGCTGACGGATCGGGGTCGCACGGCTTGGCAAGCGCTTTGGGAGCCCACAGGTTGGCTGCTTTTGTTGGTGATTGCTGCACCGTGGTACCTCTATGCCTTGCAGCGCCATGAGATGGCGTTTGTAGAGGGGTTCTTTCTCAAGCACAACGTGCAGCGCTTCACAGGCACGCTAGAGGGGCATGGCGGCAACTCGCTGTACTACCTCATCGTCTTGCCTTTGTTGCTGTTGCCTTGGTCACCTGGGTGCTTGCGTTTGCTGGGTGATGTGCGTGCGCAGTGGGCCCACCCCTTGCAGCGCTTTTTGTGGATTTGGGTGTTGTTTGTGCTCGGCTTTTTCTCGCTTTCGGGCACCAAGCTGCCACATTACATGCTCTATGGTTTGGCCCCCTTGGTCTTGTTGATCGTGGCCCAATCGGTCAACAAGCCAGCGTCCGCCCTGTGGCAATCCATGCTGTGGGTCTGCGCGGGCCTATCCTGCGCCTTGGCTTTTGCGGTGCCTGCGCTCGTCGCGTGGGGCGCCACCCAAGTCACCGACACGTGGGTGCAACCTTTGCTGGCCAGCGCCCCCAGTGGCGCCATGGTTCAATTCACTGCCGCGGGTGTGGGGATGGCGGGTGTATGGCTGGCCATCAGTCGTCGCCTCGACGCCTGGTCGCGTCTCATGGCTTGCGTATGGCTGGTGAGCCTTTTGTGGATTGGCAGCGTCATTCCTTGGCTGGGCCAAGTGCTGCAAGCCCCGTTTCAAGAAGTAGCCACCTGGGCCCGTCAACACCACCCCGACGCCCGCATCGTGCAGTGGCGCATGCATCAACCCAGCTTTGCCTTTTACCTGGGTCAGCCTACGCCGCAGCACCCCCC
>JAVLFR010000332.1:0-5900 GCA_046052785.1 Limnohabitans sp.
GCAAAGTGGCTGACGCGGTGAGCCGTTTGCAGCTTGCTGGCAAAACCTACGCGCTAGACGGTGCTTTGTGGCTCAAGTCTACCGACTACGGCGACGACAAAGTCCGTGTGATGAAAAAGACAGACGGCACCTACACCTACTTTGTGCCAGATGTGGCCTAACACATCACCAAGTGGGAGCGCGGCTTCACCAAGGTGGTGAACATCCAGGGCACCGACCACCACGGCACCATCGCCCGTGTGCGCGCGGGCTTGCAAGCGGCGAATGTGGGCATCCCCGAGGGCTATCCCGACTACGTGCTGCACACCATGGTGCGCGTGATGCGTGGCGGCGAGGAAGTGAAAATTTCCAAGCGCGCAGGCAGCTACGTCACCCTGCGCGACTTGATCGAGTGGACCAGCAAAGACGCGGTGCGCTTCTTTCTGCTTTCTCGCAAGCCCGACACCGAGTACACCTTTGATGTGGACTTGGCGGTGCAAAAGAACAACGACAACCCTGTGTACTACGTGCAGTACGCACACGCCCGCATTTGCTCGGTGCTGCGGGCTTGGGCCGACAAAGACGGTGGCGATGTGGCTTCGCTTAAAACTGTGGATTTGTCAGCCTTGGACAGCTCGCAAGCCCAAGCCCTCATGCTGCAACTGGCCAAGTACCCCGACATGCTGAGCGCTGCATCGGCAGACTTTGCGCCGCACGATGTGACCTTCTACTTGCGCGATCTTGCTGCTTGCTATCACAGCTACTACGATGCCGAGCGCATCTTGGTCGATGATGAGAGGGTAAAAAAAGCGCGCTTGGCACTGGTGGCTGCGACGGCGCAGGTGCTGCACAATGGCCTGGCGGTGTTGGGTGTGTCAGCCCCCGCGAGCATGTGAACACGACGGAGATTTTTTTTCATGCCTAAGAATCAACAGCGCGGCGGTACCTTGGTGGGCTTCATCATCGGTTTGGTGGTGGGTTTGACCGTGGCGCTGGGTGTGGCCATCTACGTGACCAAAGTGCCCATTCCCTTTTTGAGCAAAGGGCAAACCCGTGCCGCCGATGCGGACGCTGCAGAGGCTGAAAAAAACAAAGACTGGGACCCCAACGCCCCCTTGTATGGCAAGAAGGGGGGCAAGTCGGCGGACAAGTCTGATGAGGCCAAGCTGGACGGCAAAACCGACCCCAAACCTGACGCAGCCACCAAAGTGGACGTCAAAAGTGCGGACCCACTTGGCGATTTGGCCAAGGTGAAGTCCGCAGAGCCCAAGTCAGAAGCGCAGCCCAAGGCGGCAGAAGCCAAACCACCCGAGTCCAAGGCCGCCGATGTCAAGCCCACGCCCGCAGACCCCTTCATTTATTTTGTGCAGGCGGGTGCCTATCGCACCCCAGAAGAGGCGGAGGCCCAACGTGCCAAAACGGGCATGCTGGGCTTAGAAACCAAGATCAGTGAACGCGACCAAGGCGGGCGCACGGTGTACCGTGTGCGTGTGGGTCCGTTGGACAAAGCGGAGGCCGAACGCGTTCGCGCTAAGCTCGAAGCTGCGCATATTGATTCCGCCATGGTGCGGGTACAACGTTAAACATCAAGAGGTCAACCATGAAGCGTCGTGATTTTTCTATGGCCGCCGTCAGTGCCGCTGCGGTCGTTACTTTGCCTGTGGCTGCGTATGCCCAAGGTCCTGCGTCTGCAAAAAAGCCTGTGGAGGGCACAGACTATTTGGCCCTCGACAAGCGCGTGCCCGCCGATGTGGGTGCAGGCAAGATTGAATTGATCGAATTTTTTTGGTACAGCTGCCCCCATTGCAATGCGTTCGAGCCCCAGTTTGCCGCTTGGGTCAAAGCCGCTCCCAAAGATGTGGTGGTGCAGCGCGTGCCCGTCAGATTCCGTGACGACTTTGAAGCCCAGCAGCGCGCTTACTACGTGTTTGAGTCGCTCAACCTACTCGACACCCTGCATGGCAAGTTGTTTCATGCGATTCACGTCGAACGTCAGCAGCTCAACACGGCACAGGCTTTAGCCGCCTGGGCGGATAAAAACGGGTTGCCTGAAAAGAAGTTCAGCGAAACCTTCAACAGCTTTGGCGTGGCGACCAAAGCCCGCCGCGCCACACAGCTGCAAGACGCTTTCAAAGTGCAAGGGGTGCCCGCCTTGGGTATTGCGGGGCGCTTTTATACCGATGGCTCACTCTCTCAAACCATGGACCGTGCTTTGCAAGTTGCCGAACACCTGATTGGCGAAGTGCGCCGCGGTCGTTGAGTTACCCCAAGTCAGCACGAAAATTGCTTCTGTAGATGGTTAGAATGCCAACAACTCAACGAGCAATATTCGTGCCTTGACCTCATTTGCTGCTTTCTCACTCGCCTTGCTGTTGGCCCTCGTGCCAGTAGCGGCGTCTGCAGAAAAAGCAGACCGCGACAAACCCACCCACATCGAAGCCGACAGCTTGTTGCATGACGAGCTCAAGCAAGTCAGCGTCTTCTCTGGTCGTGTTGTGTTGACCCGCGGCTCGATGGTCATGCGTGGGGCACGCATTGAAATTCGGGTGGACGCCGACGGCTACCAATTTGGCACCCTGCAGCCTGAGCCCAACAAACGCGTGTTCATTCGCCAAAAACGCGAAGGCAATGACGAGTTCATGGAGGGCGAAGCCCTGCGCATCGAATTTGATGGCAAAGCCGATCGCATCAAGCTCATCGACAACGCCGAAGTGCGCCGCTACCGTGGCGCGGTTTTGAACGACACGATGACGGGCAAGCTCATCATTTATGAAAACCTGACCGACGTGTTCAGCATTGATGGCCAGCGCACCGAAGAGGGTGGCAAGGGCGGCAGTGGTCGGGTCAAGGCGGTGTTGGCCCCGCGCAGCAAAACATGGGATAAGCCGTGATCGAAGCGCTGTCCTCCGCACCCACGGCCGATCAGGCCGAGAGCCGTTTGGAAGCGCGACACTTACAAAAAGCCTATGGCAGTCGCAAGGTGGTGCACGATGTGTCCATCTCTGTCAAAAAGGGCGAAGTGGTAGGTTTGCTCGGGCCCAATGGGGCGGGAAAAACCACGTCGTTTTACATGATTGTGGGCTTGGTGCGCGCTGACGGCGGCAGCATCACCATTGATGGGCAGCCTGTGGCGCATTTGCCCATTCATCGCCGCTCGCGTTTGGGTTTGAGCTATTTGCCACAAGAAGCGTCGATTTTCCGCAAGCTCAATGTGCAAGAGAACGTGCGTGCTGTGTTGGAGCTGCAACGCGATGAAGACGGCCATGCCCTCGAGCCCGCCGAGATTGAAAAACGCTTGACCTCGCTTTTGCAAGAGTTGCGTGTGGACCATCTGCGTGAATCGCCTGCATTGGCTTTGTCGGGCGGTGAGCGACGCCGCGTCGAGATCGCGCGCGCCTTGGCCACCAACCCACGTTTCATTTTGTTGGACGAGCCGTTTGCGGGCATCGACCCGATTGCAGTGATCGAGATTCAGCGCATCATCGGGTTCTTGAAAGCCCGTGGCATGGGCGTGCTCATCACCGACCACAACGTGCGCGAAACCTTGGGCATTTGCGATCGCGCATGCATCATCAGCGACGGCCGCGTGCTGGCGCAAGGCACGCCGCGTGAAATCATCGAGAACGCGGACGTGCGTCGCGTCTATCTCGGCGAACACTTCCGAATGTGATCGAGCACCATGAAACAAGGCTTATCACTACGCGTTTCGCAACATCTGGCGCTCACGCCCCAGTTGCAGCAGTCGATCCGACTTTTGCAGTTGTCGACCTTGGAGTTGAGCCAAGAGATTGAGCAAATGCTCGATGAGAACCCGTTTCTCGACAAAGATTTTGAAGAAGCGCCACGCGAAGAGTTCGGCCTCGACAAAGCCGATACCCCCAGCCGCGATGAAGACGTCGAGCCCGTGCGCGAAGTGCCCTCTATGGACGCGGGACTGTCTGAGATCAGTGTGGACAACACGGCCAGTGACACCGAACCCAGCGTAGACGGCGTGGCTGAAAGCTGGGAGGGTGACGGCAGCGTGGAGTTTTCGCCAGATGACTCCGAGTGGGGCGGTGACGCCCCCGCGAGCAATCACAACAACACCGCCGACAGCGACACCGCCGACGCCACCGAGCTGGCGCGCATGCAAGAGTCGCTCGCCTCACACCTGCACCGCCAAGCGCTGGCGTTGCGCCTGAGCCCTACCGACCAAGCGGCGTTGCGCTACTTGATCGAAAACCTCAACGACGATGGCTATCTTGAAGACAGCTTGCGCAGCTTGGCCGAGGGCTTGGGCGGTGATGACGAAGAAGAAATCGAAGAGCTCGAACATCGTTTTCAAATGGCGTTGTCCTTGCTGCAAAGCCTCGAGCCCGTGGGTGTGGGCGCGCGCGACTTGGCCGAGTGTTTGACCCTGCAGCTCAAAGCCTTGGCACCGCAAGGCGAAGAGGCTTTGCAAATTCGCGACACCGCCATTCGCATGTGCAAGCAGTCCATGGAGATGCTGGCCAAGCGCGACTTCAAACGCTTGGCCGTGTTGGTAGGCGACAGCGAAGCCAACGTGAAAGTGGCCATCGCCCTGATTGCTCGCCTCGAGCCCAAGCCAGGGCGCCGCTTTGCGGATGTGGAGCGTCACGTGGTGGTGCCCGATGTGTTGGTGACGCGGGTGGGCAAGTCCACTACCGCGCCCAAGTTCAAGGTGGCGCTCAATCCCGATGTGATGCCGCGTTTGCGTGTGCACGACATTTACGCCAACGCGCTCAAAGGCGGCAAAGGCGACAACCACGCTGGCTTGCAACAACGTTTGCAAGAAGCGCGCTGGTTCATCAAAAACATCCAGCAGCGCTTTGACACCATCTTGCGCGTGAGCAATGCCATTTCTGAGCGCCAGAAAAACTTCTTCATCCATGGCGAACTCGCCATGCGCCCGATGGTTTTGCGCGAAATTGCCGAAGAGTTGGGGCTGCATGAGTCCACCATCAGCCGCGTGACCACCAACAAATACATGAGCACGCCCTTTGGCACCTTTGAGCTCAAGTACTTCTTTGGCTCAGGGCTGGAAACCGACAGCGGCAACAACGCGTCTAGCACCGCGGTGCGCGCGTTGATCAAACAATTTGTGGCGAGCGAGAATCCTAAAAAGCCGCTGTCGGATAATCAGCTCTCTGAAATGCTCAAAGAGCAAGGCATTGAGTGCGCTCGCCGCACCGTGGCCAAATACCGCGAGGCGCTACGCATTGCGCCCACAACATTGCGCAAGGCGCTCTGATCACTTGCGGCACAGACCAAAGTTGCGTCGCAATGTGCGCTGTCCTCAACTTGTAAAAATATGAACCAATTACATCTCTTCTTGCCCTGTGCGGCAGGTGTCGAATCCTATTTGGCCGAGGAAGTGCGGCGCATCACTGGCGTGGGCGACGATGATATTCGCGCTTTTCGTGCCGGTGTGATGGTGCGCACGTCGTGGCGTGATGTGTTGCAACTCAACTTGCAAAGCCGCTTGGCACAGCGCGTGCTGGTCGAGTTGTCGCACACGCCCTACCGCCAAGAAGAAGACCTCTACCGCGCTGCGGGGGACGTGGCGTGGGAGCTGTGGTTTTCGCCCAAAGAAACCTTCAAGATTGAAATCACCGCCCAGCACAGCCCGCTGAAAAGCTTGAACTTTGCGGCGCTCAAAATCAAAGACGCGGTGGCCGATCGCTTTCGCCACAAGTTTGGCGTGCGCCCCGACGTCAACACGCAGTGGCCCGATGCACGCATCTATGCCCACTTGACGACAGACGGCTGCACGCTCTACATCGACACCTCGGGCGAGCCCTTGTTCAAGCGCGACTGGCGTGCTGACAAAGGCGACGCGCCGTTGAAAGAAACCCTCGCCGCCGCCATGTTGGCCGCGAGCGGCTGGAGCCAAGGTGACGGCAGCCCCGCCAACCCCGAGG
>JAVLFR010000333.1:0-11066 GCA_046052785.1 Limnohabitans sp.
AGCCTTTTGGACTGCTGAGTTTGAGACCCCAGCGGGTGAGACTTTGCCAATGGCTGCTTTTCAAGGTCGGCCCTTGGTGATTAATTTTTGGGCGACTTGGTGCACGCCCTGCATTGACGAAATGCCGTTAATTGATGCTTTCTTTCGTGAAAATCAACAAAATGGATGGCAAGTTCTTGGATTGGCCATTGATCAACCTAGTCGGGTGCGTCAGTATTTAAGCCAATTTCCAGTCAATTACAAAATTGGTTTGGCTGGATTGGGTGGCACCGAGTTCAGCAAGTTACTGGGCAATGAGTTGGGAGGCCTGCCCTTTACCGTGGTGCTGAATGGCCAAGCGCAATTGATTCAGCGAAAATTAGGTAAATTAACACCAGATGACATCAAGCAATGGGCTTTATAAGTAGTTTTGTCAGGCTATGAATTGTAAATTGGTGTAAATTAGCTGCTTATTTACGACAAATAGGATGTAGTTATGGATTTGCGAAAACTCAAGACGTTAATTGACCTGGTCTCTGACTCCAATGTGTCTGAACTCGAAATCACTGAGGCAGAAGGCACGGTCCGTATCGTCAAGAGTGCGCCCGCCCCAGTGGCGATGGTGACGCAAATGGCCGCACCTGCACCCGTGGCGGTGGCTGCGCCTGCGGCCCCAGTCCCAGCAGCTTCACCTGCGCCAGCAGCGGTGGAAGCCCCAGCGGCTGGGCACACTGTCAAGTCGCCAATGGTGGGCACGTTCTATCGTTCATCCAGTCCAGGTGCTAAATCGTTTGCCGAAGTTGGCCAGCAGGTCAAAGAGGGTGACACCATCTGCATCATTGAAGCCATGAAGATCTTGAACGAGATTGAAGCAGATCAGGCTGGCACCATCACCAAAATCTTGGCTGAAAACGGCCAAGCAGTGGAATACGGCGCACCCCTGTTCATCATTGAATAAGGGGCGGGTCGCTCATGTTTAAAAAAATCCTGATCGCCAACCGCGGCGAAATCGCACTGCGCATTCAACGTGCTTGCCGCGAACTGGGTGTCAAAGCGGTGATGGTCTATTCAGAGGCCGATCGCGACGCCAAGTACGTCAAGTTGGCTGACGAAGCGGTGTGCATTGGCCCAGCATCTTCTGCACTCAGCTACCTCAATATGCCTGCCATCATCGCGGCGGCCGAAGTCACTGATTCAGAAGCGATTCATCCTGGCTACGGTTTTCTGAGCGAAAACGCCGATTTCGCCGAGCGCGTCGAAAAAAGTGGCTTCCAGTTCATCGGCCCTACGGCTGAATCCATCCGCATCATGGGCGACAAGGTGTCGGCCAAGCAAGCCATGATCAAAGCGGGTGTGCCTTGTGTGCCTGGCTCTGAAGGTGAGTTACCAGACGACCCGCCTGCCATCAAGCGCATTGCCAAGAGTGTGGGCTACCCCGTCATCATCAAAGCCGCTGGCGGTGGAGGTGGGCGTGGCATGCGCGTGGTGCACACCGAGGCTGCCTTGATCAATGCAGTGGCCATGACCAAGGCCGAAGCGGGTACGGCCTTTGGCAACCCCGCGGTGTACATGGAGAAATACCTCCAAAACCCTCGGCACATCGAAATCCAAATCTTGGCTGACAAGCACAAGAATGCGGTTTACTTGGGTGAGCGCGATTGCTCGATGCAGCGTCGTCACCAAAAAGTGATCGAGGAAGCACCGGCGCCTGGCATTCCTCGCAAGTTGATTGAAAAAATTGGCGAACGCTGTGCGGCAGCTTGCAAAAAGATCAACTACCGTGGCGCGGGCACATTTGAATTTTTGTACGAAAACGGTGAGTTTTATTTCATTGAAATGAACACCCGTGTGCAGGTCGAGCATCCTGTCACCGAATACATCACGGGCATCGATATCGTGAAGACACAAATTATGGTGGCGGCTGGTTTGAAATTGCCGTTCTTGCAGCGCGATATTCAGATTCGCGGCCATTCCATCGAGTGCCGTATCAACGCCGAAGACCCGTTCAAGTTCATTCCGTCGCCTGGCCGCATCACCATGTGGCATGCGCCTGGTGGCCCAGGGGTGCGTGTGGACTCGCACATCTACACCAACTACTACGTGCCGCCTAACTATGACTCCATGATCGGTAAGATCATTGTGCATGGTGACACACGCGACGAAGCTTTGGCACGCATGCGCACCGCCTTGGCTGAGACGCTGGTGGAGGGCATTAACACCAACATTGCGCTGCATCGCGAGTTGATGGTAGATGCCAAGTTCATGGCCGGAGGGACCAACATTCACTACTTGGAAGAGTGGCTCGCCGCTCACAAGCGCTGATGTTTGAGCTGCGCCTGATGTGCCCCGAAGACAGCGTCGAAGCCGTCTGCGAGGCACTCGATGCACTTGATGCTTTGAGTGTGTCCGTTGAAGACGCTGATGCCCAAACGGATGCCGAGCAAGCTTTGTTTGGCGAGCCTGGCATGCCGCCCCCCAAAGAAGGTTGGAAGCGCTCGCGCATCGTGGCTTTGTTTGATCAGGAGGCGCTGGCTCAGGAGGCCTCTCGCTTGTTGGTTTTACAAGATTTCTTTGCCAGTAGCGAAGTGTTGGGGCTTCAGCCTGTCGCCGATCAAGACTGGGTGCGTTTGACGCAGTCGCAATTCGCGCCTGTCGAGATCACGCCTGAGTTTTGGATTGTTCCCACCTGGCACGAGCCACCCGCGCAAGCTCAAAAAGTTATTCGCCTAGATCCTGGTCTCGCGTTCGGCACAGGTACCCACCCGACCACGCGCATGTGCTTGCGTTGGATAGCCACGCACGATGTGAACCACCAACGCGTTCTTGACTACGGCTGCGGCTCGGGCATTTTGGCCATTGGCGCCGCGTTGTTCGGTGCCAGCCACATTGATGCTGTCGATATTGACGCCGCTGCTGTGACTGCTACTGTGATCAATGCAGATGCCAACCACGTGCGCTTGCAAGCTGGCCTGCCAGACAAAGCCACAGGCCATTACCAAACCGTGCTGGCCAACATCTTGGCGACGCCGCTTAAAGTGTTGGCCCCGCTCTTGCGCAGTCATGTGGCGGCGGGCGGGCACTTGGTCTTAGCCGGCATCCTCGAGCGACAAGCTCAGGAGCTCAAAGATGCTTACGCGCCTTATTGCACCCTGCAAGTCAGCGACATGGAAGACGGCTGGATCTTGATGACCGCCCTTGGTTGACATGCAGATCACCCACTGCCCTCAATGCGAGACTGCCTTTAAGGTGTCGCCCCAACAGCTCGAGTTGGCCAAAGGCTGGGTGCGTTGTGGCCGTTGTGCGCATGTGTTTGAAGCGGCGCTGCATTTTGAATCGCTACCCAAGATGCCTGAATTGCCGCGTCCCGATTCGCATGCGCCTTCTTTGTTTCGTGCTGCGATGACACCCTCGGCATCAGCATCAGATAAGGCTCCGAGCTCGGTTTTGCCTGCTGGGTCAGTGGAAAGCGCACAGGCTGTAGTGCCTTTGACGTGGTTGATGTGCGCTGTCTTGTTGGTGTTGCTTTTGCTTTTGCAGCTGTTGATCGCGAAACGCAATTGGCTGGCAGCCGAAGAGCCTGCGCTGCGGCCCGTGCTCTCGGCACTGTGTGCCTGTGAAGTGATTTGGCCACGTGAGCCCGAGGCGGTTCTGATTGAGAGCAGCAGCTTCACAGAAAATCCTGATGGCGGTTACACCGTGCAGCTGCGGTTGAAAAACACCCAACACCACCCTGTGGCTATGCCCGCTTTGGAGTTGAGTCTGACCGATTTCCAAGATCAAGTTTTGGTGCGTCGTGTGTTCACCGCACAAGAGTTGTCAGGCAAAGACCATGTGCAAGCCTTGCGTGATGTGCGTTCGACCTTGAACTTTGATCTGGATGACAAGGTCAGCAAGCGCGTCACAGGTTTTCGCGCCTTTGTTTTTTATCCCTAATTTTTGAAAGTAGTTGTATGGCATCGTTGATTTGCGGCTCGCTTGCGTTTGACACCATCATGGACTTTGAAGGACGATTTGCTGAGCAAATTTTGCCGGACCAGTTGCACATTTTGAACGTCTCGTTTTTGGTCCCCGCTTTGCGTCGTGACTTTGGTGGTTGTGCGGGCAATATCGCTTACAGCTTGAAAGTCTTGGGCGGTACACCCTTGCCAATGGCCACTTTAGGGACCGATGCCGTGGACTACTTGCAGCGCTTGAAAAACTTGGGTATTTCGACCGAATATGTGCGTCAAGTCGAAGGCAGTTACACCGCGCAAGCCATGATCATGACGGACCGTGACAACAACCAAATCACGGCTTTTCATCCTGGTGCGATGATGCAAGCGCACATCAACAAAATTGAAAAACGCGACGATATCAAGCTGGCCATTATTTCTCCCGATGGCCGCGATGCCATGTTGCAACATGCGGATCAACTCAAGGCGGCAGACATTCCTTTCGTGTTTGACCCGGGACAAGGCTTGCCCATGTTTGATGGCGCTGACTTGAATCGCTTCATTGATCAGGCCACATGGGTGACGGTGAATGACTACGAAGGCAAGATGCTGAGCGAGCGCACGGGCTTGAATCATGCTGATATTTCACGCCGCGTGAACGGCTTGATCGTGACCTTGGGTGCCAAAGGTTGCGAGGTATGGATCGACGGCGAAAAGACCCTGGTGCCCTCTGTCACAGCGGCTGCGGTGGTAGACCCCACCGGTTGCGGCGATGCATGGCGTGGCGCGCTCTTGTTTGGGTTGGAGCAAGGTTGGTCATTGGCCAAATGTGCGGCCTTAGGTAACCAAGTCGGTGCGCTCAAAATTGCACAGCGCGGACCGCAAAACTACAACGTGGATGGTTTGATCCTCGCCTAATCCGATTGACCGCTTAACTCTCCAAAGCGGCCCAGTCGGCTTTCTCGCAAACAGCTGCGCTCACCCGCAGCTGTTTGCGTTTAGAGGTCTGTCCGCGCACCAATTCCACATTGCGTTTGGAAATGTTCAATGTGTCAGCCAGCCACGCTATGAGCGCTGAATTCGCTTTGCCATCAACAGGCGGCGCATGCAAGCGCACCCGAAGCGCGCCATCGTGAGCGCCATCGGCTTGAGTGCGCGAGGCGTTGGGGATGACATGGATGTCCACCACCACAGCCCCTGTTTTTTCTATTCGAAGATAAGTTTTTAGCGCAAGCATCATGCGATAGGGGCAAGAAAAAGCCCGAGGCCTTTCGGCATCGGGCTTGAGCGACGGTAAACCGTGCCTAAATCGTTGAGGATTAAGGCTTGCTTGCTGTTGGGAAAGGCCAAGCAGCTTGCGGGTTTAACGTGGTTTGCGCGCGGGCAGCGGGTGCTTTCGCGGCTTTCTTTGCAGCAGGCTTTTTCGCGGCTTTTTTGGCAGCAGGTTTTTTGGCAGCAGGCTTTTTAGCCGCTGTTTTTTTAGCTACTTTCTTAGCGGCTACTTTTTTAGCTGCTGGCTTTTTAGCGGCTACTTTTTTAGCTACTGGCTTTTTAGCCGCAACTTTCTTTGCCGCTGGCTTCTTAGCTGCAACTTTTTTGGCAGCAGGCTTTTTAGCCGCTACTTTTTTAGCTGCTGGCTTTTTAGCCGCGACTTTCTTTGCTGCTGGCTTTTTGGCCGCGACAGCTTTCTTTGCAGGGGCCTTTTTAGCGGCCGGTTTTTTTGCAGTTGCCATTTCTGTTCTCCTAGATCGAATTGAGATCATTGGGTGAAAAACACTTCGCACGGTTTTTGTATGCGAAGCGATTCATGGCGCTGGACCCGGGTCCAACCCCATGAACAGGGTACGTCCACCACGACACCTCGAGAACGGGTGTTTGTGGGTGTGGCGGACAAGTGAGGTGACATTCAGTGATTTAAGCCATCAATCCCAAGACAGAGCACCACCAGATTGGTACTCAATCACGCGGGTTTCAAAGAAGTTGCGTTCTTTCTTGAGATCGATCATTTCGCTCATCCAAGGGAACGGGTTTTCTTCGTTGGGGAAGAGGGCTTCCAAACCGATTTGTGTGGCACGGCGGTTGGCGATGTAGCGCAAGTAGCCTTTGAACATCGAGGCATTCAAACCCAATACGCCACGCGGCATGGTGTCTTCTGCGTAGCGGTATTCGAGCTCAACAGCCTGCATGAACAAGGCATTGATTTCAGCCTTGAACTCTGCGGTCCACAGGTGTGGGTTTTCGAGCTTGATTTGATTGATCAAGTCAATTCCGAAGTTGCAATGCATGGACTCATCTCGCAAGATGTATTGGTACTGCTCAGCAGCACCCGTCATCTTGTTTTGGCGACCCAAGGCCAAGATTTGTGTGAAGCCCACGTAGAAGAATAAGCCTTCCATCAAGCAAGCGAAAACAATCAAGGATTTCAAAAGGGTTTGATCGGTTTCTGGGGTGCCCGTGTGGAAGTTGGGATCCATGATGGCGTCGATGAACGGAATTAAGAATTCATCTTTATCGCGGATGGATTTGACTTCGTGGTACGCGTTGAAAATTTCGGCTTCATCCAAGCCCAAAGACTCGACGATGTATTGGTAGGCGTGTGTGTGAATGGCCTCTTCAAACGCTTGGCGCAGCAAAAATTGGCGGCACTCGGGTGCTGTGATATGGCGGTAAGTGCCCAGCACGATGTTGTTAGCTGCCAAAGAGTCTGCGGTCACGAAGAAACCGAGGTTGCGCATGATCAAGCGGCGCTCGTCATCCGTCAGACCCTTGGGGTCTTTCCACAACGCGATGTCACGCGTCATGTTGACTTCTTGTGGCATCCAGTGGTTGGCGCAAGTAGCGAGGTATTTTTCCCAAGCCCATTTGTATTTGAACGGTACCAACTGGTTGACATCAGTTTGGCCGTTGATGATGCGCTTGTCTGCAGCTGTCACGCGACGCGCGCTAGCGGCAGAGGCTGTCGGTGTTGGAGTGGCTGATGGCGTAGGTGCTGCAGCAGACAACGGCACTGTTGCGCCGTCATTCAAAGTGCGTGTCGCCGCAACAGGCTGCATGCCAGGTGTTGCAGAAAGGGGTGGGAGTTCCATCGAGCGGTTTGTAAAACCGCTTGCAAGAGGTGATGGCGATGAGGGCTTGACTTCTTCGTCCCAGGTCAACATATGTATTTATCCAATGTGTGAATTATGAATGCAACGAAGACAAACGCAAAGCATTCGTGAACTTCGTTGCAAGTTTTTGTTGTATCACTGACACGATTCGCAGGTGGGGTCATCCACGCCGCAAAACGCAATGTCAGTGGCGGGAATGGCATTCATCTGCGCTTGTGCTGCAGCCGCGGCGGCTTCGAGAGCGCTCATGCCACTAACGGATCCACCCGACGACACCGCGTTGTGTGAGCCCGCTTGCACAGTTGATTTCTCAACTTGTTGTGCGCTGGAGGTACGCAAGTAGTAAGTGGTCTTCAAGCCGCGTAACCAAGCGAGCTTGTAGGTCTCGTCCAACTTCTTACCGGATGCACCTGCCATGTAAATGTTGAGTGACTGCGCTTGGTCAATCCACTTTTGGCGACGTGATGCTGCTTCGACTAACCACGTAGGCTCGACTTCAAACGCGGTGGCATACAAGGCTTTGACTTCTTGTGGCACGCGGTCGATGGCGCGCAAAGAGCCGTCAAAGTGTTTCAGATCCATCACCATCACGTCGTCCCACAAGCCCAGACGCTTAAGGTCACGAACCAAATAGTGGTTGATGATGGTGAACTCGCCTGACAGGTTGGATTTGACAGACAAGTTGCCAAAACAAGGCTCGATCGAGGCATCCACGCCAATGATGTTGGAAATTGTGGCTGTCGGCGCGATAGCGACACAGTTGGAGTTACGCATGCCGTCCTTGGCAATTTTGGCGCGCAGCGCGTTCCAATCCATGGTGGTGCTGCGGTCCACTTCCAAGTAGCCGCCACGTGCTTGGGCTAACAGGTCGAGTGAGTCGATGGGCAAAATGCCTTGGTCCCACAGAGAACCTTTGTAGCTGGCATATTGGCCGCGTTCTTTGGCCAACTCTGAGGAGGCCCAGTAAGCGTAATAGCAAACAGCTTCCATGGAGCGGTCAGCAAACTCGACTGCCGCTGCTGAAGCATAAGGCACGCGCATTTCGTACAAGCTGTCTTGGAAGGCCATGATGCCCAAACCAACAGGCCGGTGACGCAGGTTGGAGTCACGTGCTTTTTTGACCGCGTAGTAATTGATGTCGATCACGTTGTCGAGCATGCGCATGGCCACTTTGATGGTGCGCTTGAGCTTGTCGTGGTCAAGTTCTTTGCCGTGGGGGCCGTCTTTTAAGTGTTGAGACAAGTTGACGGAGCCCAGGTTACACACCGCAGTCTCGGTGTCGCTGGTGTTGAGCGTGATTTCTGTACAGAGGTTGGACGAGTGCACCACACCGATGTGTTGTTGGGGAGAGCGTACGTTGCATGGGTCTTTGAAGGTGATCCATGGGTGACCTGTTTCAAACAACATGGTCAACATCTTGCGCCACATATCGGTCGCTTGCACGGTCTTGCAAGGTTTGATTTCTCCGCGCTTGGCTTTGGCCTCGTAGGCCACATAGGCGGCTTCAAATGGGGCGCCGAACAAGTCGTGCAAATCAGGCACATCGGATGGCGAGAACAAGGTCCACTCGCCCTTTTCCATCACACGACGCATGAACAAATCAGGAATCCAATTGGCGGTGTTCATGTCGTGGGTGCGACGGCGGTCGTCACCGGTGTTTTTGCGAAGCTCAAGAAACTCTTCAATATCCAAATGCCAAGTTTCGAGGTAGGTGCACACAGCGCCTTTGCGCTTGCCGCCTTGGTTCACCGCCACAGCGGTGTCGTTCACAACTTTGAGGAAAGGCACCACGCCTTGTGACTCGCCATTGGTGCCTTTGATGTGGCTACCCAAGGCGCGCACGCGGGTCCAATCGTTGCCCAAGCCGCCTGCAAATTTAGAGAGCAACGCGTTTTCTTTGATCAACTCATAAATGCCATCCAAGTGGTCAGGTACGGTGGACAAGTAGCAGCTTGAGAGTTGTGAGCGCAGCGTGCCGCTGTTGAACAGTGTGGGTGTGCTCGACATGAAGTCGAACGACGACAGCACTTCATAGAACTCGATGGCACGCGCTTCACGGTCCACTTCGTTGAGCGACAGACCCATGGCCACGCGCATGAAAAAAGCTTGAGGCAATTCAATGCGTGTTTTGCGCACGTGCAAAAAGTAGCGGTCATACAGGGTTTGCAGACCGAGGTAGTCAAACTTCAAGTCGCGATCAGCTTTCAGGGCAGCGCCCAAGCGCGGCAGGTCAAATTGCAGCATGGCGGTGTCCAGCAGCTCGTTGTCCACGCCTTTTTGAATGAATTGAGGAAAGTACTCGGCATAGTGCTGACCCATGTCAGCATGCAGCACTTCTTTGCCCAGCACTTCTTTGGCAATGGTGTGCATCAGCAAGCGTGCTGTGGCATAGGTGTAGTCAGGGTCTTTTTCGATCAGCGTGCGAGTGGCCAAGACGGCTGCTTTGTAAACCTCATCCATCGGCACACCGTCGTAGAGGTTGCGCATGGTTTCAGCCATGATGGGTTCAGGCTTGACATCGGCGCCTAGGCCAGCGCATGAGTCATTGATCAAACGTTGCAAATTGTTCAGGTCTAGCGCCACACGTTGGCCGTTGTCGATCACATGCAAGGTGGGAGCGGCTAGGGCTTGCTCTTCTTTAATGTGCGCACGCTCTTGGTTGCGGCTCTCGCGGTACAGCACATAGGCGCGGGCGATTTCGTGATGGCCGCCGCGCATCAAGCCCAACTCCACTTGGTCTTGTACGTCTTCGATGTGGAAAGTGCCGCCGCCTGGACGTGAGCGCATTAATGCACGCACAACGGCTTGTGTCAAAGCCTCAACCATCTCGCGCACGCTGGCAGATGCGGCGCCTTGTGTACCGTGGACGGCCAAAAAGGCTTTCATCATGGCCACCGCAATCTTGGCGGGTTCAAAGGGCACCACTGCGCCATTGCGGCGAATAATTTGATAGTGCGCCAACAGGGTTGGGGCTTCTGCGGCCACACGGTCGTGCGCGATGGGAGGGTGACCCATGGGGTTTGTGTGCACTGCGGTCTCTGCGGTTTGCATGTCTTTTTTCTTCCTTGTGAGCAGTTCAATCGTGCTTAGAAAAGTGGTGCATGGACCACTTTTAAAAATTCCAAGACCACACTATATCTGGTGTCTGTCACCTTGCCAATACGCTACAGGTAGTGTTTTGGTAGAAAATTATTACATTTGAGAATTTTAATAACTCAGAGCATAAGCTCTGCATTTAGTGAGCAGGGCTTGAGCTCAATGCAGTTGGGCGACTCACTTGCAGAATTGAGCGTTGATGCCGCATTTCAAGTTGTTTGCGTCGCAAATGGTGATGATCATTGAAGAAAGAATTGCCACGTTCAAACTGTGCGCGTTAAATTTTTTTTGCTCCATGACGATAAATTAATCCTTACGAGGGAAACTCTCGTCAGGCCAACCCAAAGAGCGCTGTAAAAGTGGCCAATCAAAACCCGCGCCGGGGTCTTGTTTGCGTTCAGGCGCCACATGTTCATGGCCAGCCACGTGATGCAAACCATATTGCTGCGCGATGGCGGCGCACAAACTGCTCAGCGTGTCGTATTGCTGCGCTTCAAAGGTGTGGCCTTCCAAGCCTTCAAGCTCTATGCCAATCGAGAAATCATTGCAGTTGTCACGCCCTTGGTAGCTCGAGCGACCAGCGTGCCATGCGCGGTCGTCGCAGCTGACAAATTGGAGAAGCGCGCCATCTCGGCGAATCACAAAGTGCGCCGACACCTCGGCGCCACGGATGTGTTGAAAGTACGGGTGCGCCTCCCAATCCAGCGTGTTGGTGAACAAGGCTTCGATTTCTGGGCCACCGTATTGACCCGGTGGCAGGCTGATCGAGTGCAATACCACCAAATCAATCGAGGTGTTGGCGGGCCGAGGGCCGAAGTTGGGCGAGGGTGTGTGCCTGGCAAACTGGTACCACCCCTTGTGCCACATCGCGGTCATGCCTTAGCCTTCACGACTGTCGCGGTGCGCATGGCTGCAATACACCCCCTGCGCACCTTGGACGGCGTCTAACTCG
>JAVLFR010000334.1:0-3765 GCA_046052785.1 Limnohabitans sp.
CAATGAAATCACACCCAACCAGCGCGCGTTTGCGGGCTTTAGCTGGACGCTGCCGATTGGCCCCAAAGAGTCGTATGCCATGGGCCCCGTGACGGTACGCGGCCGCGACCAGTGGGCGTTAGGCCTAGAGACCAAGGTGCAAGAAAAGGACAACTACATTGAGCCTGGCTACGGCCTGTTCCCATCGATTCGCCATGGCTTGCAAGCTGACGTGACGGACTACGAACGTGGTGACGTGGGCTATTTAGAAGCCAATATGCATCGTTTTTGGGCTGGGCTGCGGGATCGGATGGCGATGAAGTAATCGGCGTGAGGATAGGGATATTTGATTTATGGGATAAAATATAGACCATTAAAATCTTTTTTATATTTCTAAAGTCATTATGTTATCTTTTATCTGTTCTGAAGACTTTGCGCTCGTGGTGGCCGCGCGTGTCAGGGCGCGTCGCTTGGCCAACAACTTTTCACGCAAAACCTTGGCCGAAAGAACGGGGGTGTCTGAGGCCTCGATCAAGCGGTTTGAAACCACAGGCGAAATTGCCTTTGTTTCGTTGCTTAAGCTGGCTTTTGCCCTAGATGCCCTGCAAGAGTTTGATGCGCTGTTTGCGCCAAAGGCGGTGGTGTCGATTGCAGACATCACCCAGAAAAAAAGAGCGCGGGGGCGGGGATGACTGCCAACGCAAACCACACCTTGAAATTAAGCGTGCTGATGGCTGGCGAGGCTGTGGGCACCTTGGCCCAAGATGAGCGCGGGCAAGTGTGGTTTGAGTACGACGCAACTTGGGTGAAAAACGGGTTTGCCTTGTCGCCCATGCCCAGCTTTGCCTTGAAGCTGGAGGCTTTTAGGGCGACGCGCCACACATTTGAGGGTTTGCACGGCGTGTTTAACGATGCGCTACCCGATGGCTGGGGTCGGTTGCTGATGGACCGTGCGTTAAAGCAAGCGCGCAATTGGGCCCCGCACGACATCACACCCTTGGACCGACTGGCCTACATGGGCGCTCGGGGTATGGGGGCATTGGAGTTCAAGCCTGTATTGGCGGCAGACCAAAGCGCCCAGGCGCCCGAGCTAGAGAGCTTGGCCGAGCAGGCCATGCTGGCGCAAGAGGGGAATGCCAGCGAGCTATTGGGTGCGCTGTATGTGCACGGAGGCTCGCCAGGCGGTGCGCGGCCAAAAATAACGGTGGCTATGTTGGCGGATGATGATGCTTGTAGTGAGGCGGCGCCTTTGCTGTCGGGGTTTGAGTCGATTCCAGACCATTACGACCACTGGATGGTCAAGTTCAGGTCCAACACGGCAGACCCCTTGTGCATGGGCCGCATTGAAATGGCTTATGCGCAAATGGCCAAGGCGGCTCTGGTAGACATGCCGCCGTCACGACTCATTGCCGCCATGGTGCGTGGGGAGCAAGAAGACTTTTTTGCGGTCAAACGATTTGACAGGATTAAAAATAAAAAACTGCACGTCATCTCGCTAGGCGGGATGTTGGATGCCTCGCACCGAGAGCCTTGTTTGGACTACACCGAGCTGCTAAAGGCGGTGCACTTTGCGACGAAAAACATCCAAGATGTTGAGCGCGCGTTTCGTTTGATGGTGTTCAACGTGTTGGCACACAACAAGGACGATCATGTCAAAAACTTTGCTTTTTTGTTCAATGGCAAGCACTGGCAGTTGGCCCCCGCGTTTGATTTGACGTTCAGTCGCGGGATGAGCAACCAGCACACCACAGCGGTGGCAGGGCAAGGTAACCCGACGCTCAATGCGATCAAACAAGTGGCACGGGGGGCTGGTATCAAGTACGCAGACCTGGTGATTGACCAGGTGTTTGCTGCTGTGGCGCTGTGGCCGCGTTTTGCCTCTGAACAAGAGGTGACGACTGATGTGGCCAACGCCTACACGCAAGCCATTCAAGCGGGGCCTTGTTTTCAGAGCTTGAGAGCCAAAGACGATAAAATTTATAACTAATAAATAACTTTTATAAAAAACATGACCCTCCTCGTCACCGGCTGCGCAGGCTTTATCGGCAGCAATTTCGTCCACACCTGGCTGGCGTCTTCTGACGAAAAGGTGGTGAATTTAGACAAGCTCACCTATGCCGGCAACTTGGCTAACCTAGACGCTTTGAAGGGCGACCAGCGCCATGTGTTTGTGCAAGGCGACATTGGCGACCGCGCGTTGGTGGGCCAACTGCTGGCCGAGCACCAGCCCCGCGCGGTGCTCAACTTCGCGGCTGAAAGCCATGTGGACCGATCTATCCACGGCCCAGGCGACTTCATCGACACCAATGTGGTGGGCACCTTCAACTTGCTTGAAAGTGTGCGTGCCTACTGGCAAGATTTGCCTGAGTCGCAAAAACAAGCTTTTAGGTTTTTGCATGTCTCCACCGACGAGGTGTATGGCACGCTCTCGCCCACCGACCCGCCGTTTGCCGAGACCAAAACCTACGAGCCCAACAGCCCCTACTCGGCCAGCAAGGCCGCCAGCGACCACTTGGTGCGCGCCTGGCACCACACCTATGGCCTGCCGGTGCTCACCACCAATTGCAGCAACAACTATGGGCCCTATCACTTTCCAGAAAAACTGATTCCCTTGGTGTTGCTCAACGCGTTGGCGGGCAAACCGCTGCCTATTTATGGCGATGGCCAGCAAGTGCGCGATTGGTTGTATGTGCAAGACCACTGCCACGCCATTGCCCGTGTGCTGGAAGCGGGCCAAGTAGGCGAGACTTACAATATTGGCGGCTGGAACGAAAAGCCCAACCTCGAGGTGGTGCACACCCTGTGCGCCGTGCTGGATGAGCTGCAGCCCCGCGCCGACGGCAAAGGCTATGCCGAGCAAATCACCTACGTCAAAGACCGCCCCGGCCACGATCGCCGCTACGCCATTGACGCCCGCAAAATTGAGCGCGACCTTGGCTGGAAACCTCAAGAAACGTTTGAGACCGGCATTCGCAAAACCGTGCAGTGGTACTTAGCCAACCAAGCGTGGGTGGAGGGCGTGACGAGTGGGGCTTATCGGCAATGGGTGGGCAAGCACTACGGGGAATGAGTGTTCTTGTAAGATGAAGCTCTAACACGGGAGGCCATATGTCAACAACAGCTGAAAAACTATGGGAAGCGACGCGAACGCTGCCCGAGCCTTTGCTGGCAGAAGTGTTGGACTTCGCAGAGTTCTTGCGCACGAAGCGTGGGGTTGTGGATGCTGTTGAGCCATCTACGCGCTTGGCTGCTCTTTGCGGTGGGTTGGAGGCCTCAGCTTCATTCTGCGCCGATCCGTTGACGATTCAGCAGCAGTTGCGCGATGAGTGGCGTTAAATATTTACTTGACACCAACTTTGTCCTAGGCTTACTCAAGGCAACGCCTGAGGTGGTCCACATAGTTACGACTCGCGATTTAATGGCTTCAAGCTGTGCATACAGTGCAGTGACGCGCATGGAGTTGCTTGGCTATTCTGGTATTACCGACGACGAAGAGAAATTAATTAGCTCCAGGCTTTCAAATTTCACTTACTTGTCAATAACATTAGAGGTGGAAGATGTTGCTATTGTTTTGCGTCGATCTCGTAAAGTGAAGTTACCAGACGCAATTATTGCTGCTACGGCTCGACAGCACAATTTAGAACTACTTTCGCTTGATAAGCAGTTGCTTGCTTTGGCTAAGGATATTAAGAGTGAAGACAAATATGATCTTGATGGTTTGATTCGTAGCGTCAACGAAGATAACTCGCACAACGAGGTTGGCTTTGGTAGACCGGTCGGCAAAGA
>JAVLFR010000335.1:0-5317 GCA_046052785.1 Limnohabitans sp.
GTGATGCCAGCGCGTTGCAAGTTGTTGCGGGCGTTGCTCGCCAACTCGGGGTTGATCTCCAAGCTCACCACGCGTTGGGCGCGGCCCGCCAATAAGGCGGCCATGTAGCCGCTGCCTGTGCCAATTTCCAATACTTTTTCGACACCCGTGAGTTGCAGGTCATGCATCAATCGCGCTGCCACACGGGGCGGAGCCATGAATTCGCCGTGGCCCAAGGGGATGTCGGTATCGGTGTAGGCCAAGGCAAGGTAAGCCTGTGGCACGAAGAACTCACGCGGCACGTTTGACAGCACGGTGAGCACTTGGGCATCGAGCACCTGCCAGGGTCGGATTTGTTGTTCGACCATGTTGAAGCGGGCTTGTTCTTGGGTATTCATCTCAAAACTCCGAAATCGTTCAATGAAAGCTAATCGAAATTTTAACGGGCGGTGCTGTCAGAGACTGACGCCCATTTGCGCTTCATCCATTCAGCCAAATCGTCTAAATAGCAGTACACCACGGGCACGACCACTAAAGTAAGCAAAGATGAGGTCATGACTCCGCCAATCACCGCTTGGCCCATGGGGGAGCGCTGTTCTGCGCCCTCAGACAGCGCAAATGCCAGGGGCACCATGCCAAAGATCATGGCCAGTGTCGTCATCAAGATGGGGCGCAAACGCACTTCAGCGGCCAGCAACAAGGCATCGTGACGGCTCAAGCCCGGCTTGAGCGAGCCATCGGGCTGCAATTGGGGTTCACGCGAGCGAATGGCAAAGTCCACCAACAAAATCGCGTTTTTGGTGACCAGTCCCATCAGCATGATCACGCCGATGATGGAAAACATCGACAAGCTAGAACCAAACATGAGCAAGGCCACCACCACCCCAATCAGCGTGAGGGGGAGGGCCGTCATCAAAGCCAAGGGCTGCAAAAAGCTTTTGAATTGGCTGGCCAGAATCATGTAAATGAAGACGATAGCCAAGACCAAAGCAGACAAGGCGTAATCAAACGACTCAGCCATGCTCTTGGTGGAGCCGCCAAATTGGTAGCGGTAGCCAGGTGGCATTTGAAGGCTGTCCAAGGCTTTGCGGATGTCGCCCGACACCTCGCCCGCCGATCGGTTGTAAACGTTGGCATTGATCGCCACTTCGCGCATCAAGTCTCGGCGGTTGATTTGGTTGGGGCCTGAGCCCTCCACCACTTGGGCCACTTGGTTCAAGCGCGCAACACGTGGGCTGCCATCGGCGTTGACCCCTAGCGTGAAGGGCAGACGTTCGAGGTCTTGGATGGCGTTGCGGGCATTGGGGGCCAAGCGCACATTCACGTCGTAGGTTTGGTCATCGGCGGCACGCCAGTTGGTCACCGGGCTGCCCGCCACCAAAATGCGCAGTTGGTTGCCAATGCTGCCTAAGGACAAGCCGAGATCGCTGGCAGCTTCGCGTTGCACCTGAACCTCAATGGTCGGTTTGTTGGGTTTGACGCTGGAGTCCAAATCGACCAAGCCAGGGATGTCGCGAATTGTGTCCATCACTTGCACCGCCAAGCGCTCTAGCTCGCGCAAGTCGCTGCCTTGCAGGGAGAACTCCACCTGTTTGTTGCCGCCCACCGCATCCACCAATCCTGCATGCGTGACGGTGATGCCAGGCACTTGCCGCAAGCGTTCGCGAAAGCTGGCCGACATGTGGTCCACGCTGCGTTGACGGTTTTTGCGGTCGACCAAGCGAATGTAAATATTGGCGTAGATTTTCCCATTCGCCGCGCCCGTGTTGATGGTCGACAGTGTGTAGCGCACCTCAGGAAATTCACGCAGGATGGATTCCACTTGCTTGGCCTTGGACTCGGTCACCTCCAGTGACGAACCCACAGGTGTGTAAAAGTTGACGGTGGTTTCAGAAAAATCGGCCTTGGGCACAAACTCAGTGCCGAGCAGGGGAACCATGTAAAGACTGACCGCAAAAGTCCCAATCGCCATGGCCACCGTGGTGCGTTTGTGAATCAGAGACCATTTCAAAATGCCTTGGTACAGCACGATGAGTTTGTCGGTACTGGTTTCAAACCACGTGGTGACAGGGCCGATGGTGCGGTCATAAAACGACTTGGATTGGCCATGCTTTCCGTGCGCTTGAATGGTCGGGTCGTGCCACACCGACGACAGCATGGGGTCGAGTGTGAAGCTGACAAACATCGAAATCAATACCGCCGCCACGATGGTGATGCCAAACTCGTGAAAAAACTTGCCAATGATGCCGCCCATGAAACCAATGGGTAAAAACACCGCCACGATCGACAAGGTGGTGGCCAGCACGGCGAGGCCAATTTCTTGTGTGCCGTCCATCGCTGCTTGGTAAGGGGTTTTGCCCATTTGGACATGGCGCACGATGTTCTCGCGCACCACGATGGCGTCGTCAATCAACAAACCCACACACAGCGACAAGGCCATGAGCGTGATCATGTTGATGGTGAAGCCAAACATGTACATGAACAAAAACGTGCCGATGATGGCAATGGGCAGGGTCAGCCCCGTGATGACGGTGGAGCGCCAAGAGTTCAAAAACAAGAACACGATGAGCACGGTCAGCAACGCGCCCTCTATAAGGGTTTGGCGCACGTTGGCCACACCCACGCGAATCGGGCGCGAGCCGTCTTGCACTTGCTCAAGCCGCAGGCCTGGGGGCAACTGGGCTTTCAATTCAGCCACGGTTTTGTTCAAGCCATCAATCACGTCGATGGTGTTTTCGTCTTGGGCTTTTTGCACCGTCATCAGCAAGGTACGCTGGCCGTTGTAGAGCGCCAAACTTTCCACCTCTTGTGCACCGTCATTGACGGTGGCGACTTGATGGAGGCGAATCGGCGTGGTGTTTTTGCGCGCCACAATGATTTGCCCAAAGTCTTCGGGGCGCAATATGCGCCCCTGAATTTGAATCACACGGTCTTGTTGCAACGAGCGCAAACTGCCCACGGGCAAGTCTTGGGTTTCGGTTTTGACCGCATTCACCACTTGGTCGGCGCTGATGCCCAGCGACTCCATGGCTTGTGGGTTGAGGTACAAATTGATTTCGCGTTTGGTGCCGCCCACCAACGTCACCGAGCCCACGCCACGCACGTTTTCGAGGCGTTTTTTCAGCACATGGCTAGACCAGTTGGTCAACTCGACAGCGGAGAGGGGTTGCAGTCCGGGGACCGTTTCGGGCAACACCGCCAGGGACCAAATGGCGCGACTCGCAGGGTCAAAGCGCAACACCTTGGGCTCTTTGATGTCATCGCGCAACAAGGGGCGCAAAGCCGCCACTTTTTCGCGCACATCGTCGGCACCTTTGCGGCCATCGATGTGGAGCTGAAATTCAATCACCACCACCGACATGCCTTCGTAGCTGCGCGAAGTCAGGGCACTGATGCCCGCAATCGAATTGACACCTTCTTCAATTTTTTTACTGACTTCGCTCTCCACAATCTCGGGCGAGGCGCCCGGGTATTCGGTGGTGATCACCACCACGGGAAAGTCGATATTGGGGAACTGGTCAATCTTGAGGCGCTGAAACGAAAACAAACCCAGCACCACGATGGCGAGCATGAGCATGGTCGCGAGCACCGGGTTTTTCAGACTGACTTGGGTGAACCACATGCTGGGTCGATGGGCTTAAGGGGCTGCGCTGGCCGCAGAGGATGCTGGGCGCGGGGCCGCGGGTGTGTACTTCACCCGCATGCCTTCGCGCAAAGCACCCACTTGGCTTTTGAGCACGGTGCTGCCCACATCGAGGCCCGTCACACCCACCAAAGTTTCAGGCTCAGACTGGGTCAAATCCATGCCCCGTAAACCCAGTGAGACAGGCTTGTGCACCACTTGCAGTTGGTCACCTACGGGCTCGACCACCTGCACATAGGGTTGTGCGCGGTCTGTCCGCACGGCGGTCAGCGGCAGGGCCAGCACTTGGCTCTTGCCAAGTCCCAAAATTCCCTTTGCAAACAAGCCGTGGCGCAAGCCCTCCGCTCGGTCGAGCGCTAAGAAAATCAGCACGCTGCGGCTACCTGCTTGAGCGCTTGGGCTGATGCGCTTGACAGTGGCGGTCACGGTTTCCTGTCGATCTTCCAATTGCAACCTGGCTGTTTGGCCCACGCGCACGTCCATGGATTCGCTGGGGCTCAGGGGCACTTCCACCTCGAGTTGCCGCAAGTCCACCAGCTCCATGATTTTGGCGTCAACGCCCACGCGCTCGCCCACTTGCGCCGAACGAGCAGACACAATGCCTGCGAATGGCGCGCGCAAAGTGGCGTCATCCAAGGCTTTGCGGGCCACATCGGCGCCTGCCAAGGCAGCTTTGTGGGTGGCGAGTGCACCCACATAGTTGGCTTCTGAGTTGCTCATCGCGGCTTTGGAGATGAAGTTTTGCTGCACCAAGGACTGGTTGTTCTCCCACAGGCGCTTGGCAATTTCCATTTGCGTCAAGGCCGCGGTCGCTTGCTCTGTGCTTTGTTGCCAGCGGCGTTGGTACTCGGTGGGGTCGATGCGCGCCAACACATCGCCTGCTTTCACCGCATCGCCCTCCCGTGCATCAAGGTGTTGGAGTTCACCCGCCACACGCGCTTTGATCACGGCATAGTTCACCGCTTTGACAGTGCCCGAGATGGCCAAGCTTTGGGTGATCTGGCGCAACTCCACGCGCATCACATCGCTCTGTGCCAACTCGACCTGGCTGAGCGCCACAGCTGGGGCAGCGGCAGCGACTTGTTTGGCACTTTGGTTACTCATGGCGCGCCAGATACCCGCGCTCAAGGCCAAAACGATGACGCCAATGATGATCCAACGGGGTTTGCTAGGTGTCATGTGAGGGGTGTGGCAACCATGCCGTGCAGCAGCAGATCCACTTGCATGTGTATAAATTGTTCAGGGTTCACGATGTGGGCTGAGGCGGCGCAGGCGCCCATGGAATGCTTCCACATCATTAAAAAGATCATCGGCGCCACGATGATGTGCACCGCTTGCTCAAGGTCGAGGTTGCGAAATTCGCCACTGTCCACGCCACGCGCCAAGATGCGGCGAATCAAGGCATTGCCGGGCTGGATGACCTCTTCTTGGTAGAAGTTGGCGATTTCTGGAAAGTTTTGTGCCTCACTCATCACCAGTTTGGTGATGCCGCTGGCGCGTGTTTTGCCAATGCGCTCCCACCAAGACAACAGGGCATAACGCAGCATGTCTGCGCTAGAGCCTTCAAAGGCCTTGAATTCTTCTTGCCATGTGGGAAATTGATTGGCAATGTTTTCTCGCACCACGGCTTTGAACAAGTCTTCCTTGCTTTGAAAGTACAAAAACAGCGTGCCTTTGGACACACCGGCGCGGGCG
>JAVLFR010000336.1:0-2116 GCA_046052785.1 Limnohabitans sp.
GTTCCGTGTGCGTTGATGTACTGAACTTGGTCCCCGTTGAGCCCCGCGTCCCGCAGCGCGTTCACCATGCAGCGACGCGGGCCATCCATGCTGGGCGCTGTCATATGGTGGGCGTCCCCGCTCATGCCAAAGCCCATCAGCTCACAGTAAATCTTGGCGCCGCGACGCTTTGCCTGCTCCAACTCCTCAAGCACCACCACCCCCGCACCTTCGCCCAACACAAAACCATCGCGCTCGACGTCCCATGGTCGCGACGCTGTGGCAGGGTCATCATTCCTGGTTGATAGGGCCCTGGCGGAAGCGAACCCACCAATACCCAGCGCAGAAATTGTGGATTCGGAGCTGCCAGCGATCATCACATCCGCATCGCCATATTGGATTAAACGCGCAGCAAGCCCAATGCTGTGTAAACCTGTGGTGCAAGCCGTCACGGTGGCAATATTGGGCCCCTTCAAACCAAAAATAATGCTGAGCTGGCCAGAAATCATGTTGATGATGGAGCCTGGCACAAAGAACGGAGAGATACGCCGAGGGCCACCCTTGACAAATTCGGCGCCAGTTTCTTCGATCGAAGGCAGACCCCCAATGCCAGAGCCCACCATGACACCGATGCGCTCGGCATTTGCCTCATGGACGGTGATGCCACTGTCTCGAATAGCCTGGGTCCCCGCGGCGATGCCATATTGGATAAAGGAGTCCATATGACGCGCCTCTTTGGCAGACAGATAGTCCTCAATTCTGAAGTCTTTAACCTCAGCCGCAATGTGCACACTCAGTTGCGAGTGGTCAAATTTGTTGATCAACCCAACGCCAGACTGCCCAGCAAGCAAACTGGCCCAAGCGTCTTGCACCGTGTTGCCGACCGGCGAAACCAGCCCAAGGCCAGTGACAACGACCCGCCGGCGATGATGTGAAAGTGACATGTCCAGTCAATGAATCTCTAGGTTGATGAAAAGCGCACTTGGCACCGAGATAAAACAAAGCCTGCATTCTCGAGACTATGGGGTTTTGTTGCTTGTCGTTGCAAATAAGTTGTGTGCGGGCTGTGCATTGAATTATTGATACAGTTACATGCGTAAATTTAAATTGACATTGGGTGACGTATGAATCAATTTTCAGGCAGAAGCGAACGCATCGGCTTACCGGGCCAAATAGCCTTTCCATCGAGTCGCCCTCGCCGCTTGCGGCGTGACGACTTCACCCGCCGCTTGGTGCGCGAACACGCCTTGAGCGTGAACGATTTGATTTACCCCGTCTTCGTGCTCGAAGGCGACAAACGCCGCGAAGCCGTGGCCTCCATGCCCGGCGTTGAGCGCTTGAGCCTCGACTTGCTGCTGCCTGTGGCCGAGCAATGCGTGCAACTCGGCATCCCCGTGATGGCCTTGTTCCCCGTCATCAGCAGCCACCTCAAAACCCCCGACGGCCGTGAGGCCACCAACCCCGACGGCTTGGTGCCCCATGTGGTCTCGACCCTCAAAAAGCACTTTCCAAGCTTGGGCATCATGACGGACGTGGCCCTGGACCCCTACACCAGCCACGGCCAAGACGGTTTATTGGATGAAACCGGCTACATCCTGAATGACGAAACCACCGCCGTTTTGGTCCAACAAGCCTTGACCCAAGCCCACGCGGGCGTCGACATCGTCGCACCCAGCGACATGATGGACGGGCGCATCGGCGCCATTCGCCAGGCGCTCGAAGCGCACGCACACATCCACACCCGCATCATGGCCTACAGCGCCAAATATGCCAGCGCGTTTTATGGCCCGTTTCGCGATGCCGTGGGCTCGGCCGCCAACTTGGGCAAGAGCGATAAAAAAACCTACCAAATGGACCCGGGCAACACGGATGAGGCCTTGCGCGAAGTGGCCTTGGACATTGCCGAAGGCGCGGACATGGTGATGGTCAAACCCGGCATGCCCTACCTCGACGTGGTGCGCCGTGTCAAAGACGAGTTCAAAGTCCCCACCTTTGCCTACCAAGTCAGCGGCGAATACGCCATGCTCAAAGCCGCCGCACACAACGGCTGGCTCGACCACGATGCGGTCATGATGGAGAGCTTGCTCGCCTTCAAGCGCGCTGGTGCGGACGGCGTGCTCACTTACTTTGCCATTGA
>JAVLFR010000337.1:0-8129 GCA_046052785.1 Limnohabitans sp.
TTGTTTTGGAGGGCTAAGTCTGGCTTATGCCTTGCCCTGAATTTTTTGCCATAGGGCATATTCGTTGGCTGACAAACTTTCGCCAGTTTGGGCGGCCTGCTCAAATTGTTCGGTGTCGACTTGAACGCCCAGTTGTCGGATTTGACCCAACAAGACTTTGTAGTGCTCAACGGCCAAGGCAGGGTTTTCAGCGATCTTGTGAATAGGCAGTGGGTTGCGTTCCTCGAGCTCGTGCTCTTTAATCACCACCTCAATCAACTTGTTCACTTCTTCCACCGTCAAGTGCAGACGCTTGGCTTCTGTGCGAATGATGGCGGCTTCAGCGTCACTGATGTGGCCATCTTTCAAAATGCCAAACAGCTTGGCTTTCAGCAAGTCACGTTCTTTGACCAACTCGTCGCTGAAGGCCGAGGCCAACAAGGCGGCAGGAATGGCGAAGATGCCAATGCCCATCAGCGCCAAGATACTGGTCATGGCGCGGCCCATCGGCGTGACTGGTGAAATGTCGCCATAGCCCACCGAGGCCAAGGTGATCACCGCCCAGTAGATGGAGGTGGGAATGTTTTCAAACTTCTCTGGCTGCGCGTCGTACTCAAACAAATAGCCCAAGCTGGCGGTCAACACCAACAACAGCATCATGATGAAGGTGGCAGCGCCCATCACAGGCCACTCGCGCACCACGACTTTGACCAACACCGCAGTGGCATCGCTACCGCGTGTGAGTTTGAGCAGTCGAGCCAAACGGAAGACTCGCAAGAAGCGCAAGTCGATCAGGTGATGCAAGAACACTTCTAAGAAGAAGGGCAAGATCGCCAAGAAATCGATGAAGGTCGAGGGATTTTTGGCCTGACGGAAACGCCCTATGAAGGCGCCTTTGTAGCCCGGCTCTTCCACGCACGCGTACATGCGCATGCAGTACTCCACCGTGAAGATGGCCACAGCCACGGCATCCAAAATCACAAATTGCAAATGCAAGATGTAGTTGATGCCTTTGACCGATTCCAAGATCACGGCCAGCACAGACAAAATCACCCACACGCCAATGAACACCTCAAAGATGTGTTGCATGGTGCCGCCGAATTCGCTGGGGAACACCAAGGCATGCACTTTTTGGCGGAAGGTGCGGCCTTTGTTGAGCTCTTTGAACTCCGCAATGGCGGGAATCAAGACGCGGAACAGCTTCATGATCCGCAAGAGTCGCAAGAACCGCAACACGCGCAAATCGATCGGGATGAAGGCTTGCAAGTAGAACGGCGCCACCGCCAAGAAGTCGATGATGGCAAATGGGCTGGTGGCAAAGCCTAGGCGGGCATTTTTGCGATGCTTAAACTCTTCATCTTCAGGCGCTAAATAAAGGCGTAATGCGTATTCAATGGTGAACACGGCCACCGAGAAAATGTCGAAACAATCAAACCAAATTCGGTAAGGTTCGAATACGGCTGGGACGTGCTCGAACATCAAGGTGAACAAGTTGACGATGATCAAAATACTGATCCACTTGTCAATTTCTTTTTGGAAGTTACCAGGAATGTTGGGATCGAGCAGCCAAGAGTACAACCACTTGCGCATGGGCAGGTTGGGGTCGATGTTGGCTTCTACGTCTTGTCCCAGAATGGCTTTGACGTCGAGGTCTTCTAAGAATTTGTCGTTTTTGCTAGTTGTATTCATGTCGGACCTCAGAATTCAAATTCGGCAACTTTGATGGCGTAGCCACCTTTGTCACACACTGATAGGCGCAATTGCATCTTGTAGTCAATGCTGTCGGTTTCCAACAGCTGTGTTGCCACAAATGGCGTGGCCGAACCTGGGGGCGTGGGCATCAAGTCTTCCAACAAGATGGCGCCCATCAAAGTACGGTCCTTAGGATCGCAGGCCGCCACAAAGTGAGGGGGCTTGTTGAAAAAGGCGTTGACTTGGTCTTTTAACTCCGTGTTGGCCAAGATGTGGGCCAAGCACACGCCCCAAGTGCCCGGGGTGTCGGCCTTTGCGTCGGCTGCGGGTTTGATGCCGCCTTTGCAAGCGGTGAGTGGGGTGTCCGCTTCAAAGCGCGTGGTGCCCGCTTCGGTCAACCAGGCCACCCAAGCTTCGCCATTGCTTTTGGCGGTCTCAACTTTGAGCGCTTCTTGGTAGTTCACCACGCCCAGCCAAGTGACGGCGGCGATGACCAGTACCAAAAATAAGATGAAAAACTTGTCTGCGCCCGTTGCGCCAAGGTCTTGGTGCTCTGGGGAGTGGTTGGAGGAAGATGCCATGTGTATCGCCATTCAAATGAAGGAATTCCGGAGCCGCTACGGGATAGGCGTACCGGGTGAAGGGTAATTAATGATATTCGCAAATTGTGTCAATTTATTCAATTTTGAATCGAAATTAGAAGATGTTGCGATTTTTACTGAATAGTAAAGACATCAAAAAAAGCCGCGGGGTGCGCGGCTTTTTTGACGGGGGATGGCGCGGCAAAATCAGTGATTCTGCGACCCGCGATGGGCCCAGCCGGTGGTGTGTTTTTCGATCATGCTGAACAACTCGTACATGATCATGGCCATGGCGCCGACCACCACCAAGCCTGCAAACGCCAAACCCATTTGCATGGCAGAGCCCGCAGAGATCAGCAGATAGCCAATGCCTTCATTGGCCGCGGTCATCTCTGACACGGTGGTGCCCACAAACGCCAAGGTGATGGCGACTTTGAGCGAGCCATAAAAGTAGGGCATGGAGCGGGGCAAGCCCACTTTGATCAGGACGTCCCAGCGCTTGGCGCCCAGCACGCGCAGCACGTCTTCGAGCTCAGGCTCGAGCGTGGCCAAACCCGTGGCGATGTTGACCATGATGGGAAAGAAGCTGATGAGGAACGCTGTCAAGATGGCAGGACCTACGCCAATGCCAAACCACACCACCAAAATCGGCACAAACGCCGCCTTGGGCAAGGCGTTGAAGCCCGTCATGAGCGGGTACACGGCGGCATAGGCCAAGGGCGAACTGCCAATGACAAAGCCGAGCAACACGCCCACCACAATGGCAATGCCAAAGCCGACCATGGTCACCCAGAAGGTGCGCCAAGCGTGGCCGGCAATGACGTCGCGAAATTCGACCATTTGTTCCCAAATGCGCAGGGGCGAGGGAAAGACAAATTCGGACACGTTGAAGAGCGAGCAAGCGGCTTGCCACAACAGCAAGGTGGCCACGAGCAAGCCCCAAGGCGCCCAAGTTTCGAGTTGTTTTTTATGCATAGTCTTGGGCTTGCGTTATTGCTGAATGGCTGCGCCAGTTTTGCGCATGGCCCCAATGTGGCCGCGCAGCTCGTGGACGATGTTGGTGAATTCGGGGGTATAGGTCACTTCCAAATCACGTGGGCGAGGCAGGTCGATGTCGCGTTGGACCACAAAGCGACCTGGGCTCTTGCTCATCACATACACGGTGTCGGCCAAAAAGACCGACTCGCGCAAGTCGTGGGTGACCAAGATGACGTTGAACTGTTGCATGGCATGCAGATCGCGCAAGATGCACCACAGCTCTTCGCGTGTGAACGCATCCAAGGCGCCAAACGGCTCGTCGAGCAGCAGCATTTTTGGCTCATGAATCAGCGCACGGCAAATGCTGGCGCGTTGTTGCATGCCACCTGACAGCTCCCAAGGAAACTTGCGCTCGTAGCCGCCCAAGCCCACGGTGTGCAGCAGCTCAATCGCGCGGGCTTCGTACTCGGCCTTCTTCTCTTTGAAATTGGAGCGGAACGGCTCCACGATTTCCAATGGCAACAGCACGTTGTCGAGCGTGGTGCGCCAAGGCAGCAGCGAGGGCGACTGAAACGCCATGCCACTGATCTTGAGCGGACCATTGACAGGCTGACCATCGACATAAATTTCACCACGGCTGGGTTTTTTCAAACCCGTGGTGAGTTTCATGAAGGTGGACTTGCCGCAACCTGAGGGGCCCACGATGGCGATGAACTCACCTTGTTTGACCTGCAGGTTGATGTCTTCGACAGCGAAGTGGTTTTGCGCCAACAACTCGTCGTTGTAGGCCAACCAGACGTTTTGGAAGTCGACGAAGTGTTCGGGAGAAGCGGTCATGCAGTTGGGCCTAAATTACTTTTTACCCTTGGGCAACACGTCGAGTTCTTTGGCCGTGGGCAAGAAAGAACCGTTCCAAATGTCCTCGGCTTTCACGCGTGTTTTGGTGTTGAACGCGTCTGACACTTGAGAGGCCATCAGGCTCAGGCGTGGGCCTTTGACTTGGCCAAAGCCTTCCGCGCGGGCATCGGGGCTGTTGATGACGGTGTCGATGGCCAGCTTCAAGCGGCGAGTTTCGAGTTCGCTGTTGATGATGCCGTCACGTGCCTTGACACTTTCAATGGCTTTGGCGGGGTCTGCGATCACGTCTTTGGCGCCCTTGGCAAAAGCGGACAAGAAAGCTTTGAGCGCAGCGGGGTTTTCTTTGATCAGCTTAGGCGAGGCAATGATGGCGTTGCCATATAGCTTCACGCCATAGCTGGGGTATTCCATCACCACCACGTCTTCAGCTTTCACGCCACGCGCTTCGATGTTGAGCAGTGAGGTGAAGGTGAAGCCTGTGATCGCGTCGACATCGCCACGCACCAGCATGGTTTCGCGCAAGGGGGGGTCCATCGAGACCCAGTTCACGGCGCCAATGCTGTTTTCTTTAGAGAAGATGGGGAAGGCGCGGCGGCCAGCGTCAAACACAGGGGCGCCGAGTTTTTTGCCAACCAAGTCGGCGGGGGTTTTGATGCCTGATTTTTTCAACGCCATCACGGATGCGGGGGTGTTGTTGTAGACCATCATCACGGCCACAGGCTTATTGGGGGCATCTGGGTTGTTGGCGTGAAATTCCATCAGGGCAGCCAGGTCAGCAAAGCCCACGTCATACGCACCCGAGGCCACGCGGTTGACTGCGCCGCCCGAGCCGTTGCCAGCGTCGACGGTCACATCAAGCTTGGCATCTTTGAAATAGCCTTTAGCGGCAGGTACCAAGAAGAAAGCAGCAGGGCCTTCAAAACGCCAGTCGAGTTGGAACTTCAAGGGCGTGGTTTGCGCGCTAGCGCCAGCAAAGCTAGCAGCCAATGCCAAGCCGAGGGTGGTTTTGATGAAAGTGCGTTTGATCATATGAGCCTCTAAAAACAAAATGAAAAAGTGTGATGTATACAAGCTTGCAATATTGGTGCCCAGTTGCAGCTGCCAGTATGACAAGGAATTTAAGACAAATTGTGCTCGAATTTGGTTTGTATACAAAACGGGTTTGCACCAATACAGCGTTTTGCACCATCGTGGTGCAAAAAGGTGAAAGACAGGCTCAGCCATGAAAAAAGCCAGCACAGGGGCTGGCTTGATGGGGATAAGCTGAAAAGCAGGTGGTTTATTCTGCTTTTTCAGCTTTGTGGTGCTGAGCCGATTTGAACTTGCCCCAAGCCAACACAATGACCGCGCCCGAAGCCGCAGCGGCCAAGTGGAACCAAGAATTGGCAGCGCCAAACTCTTTGAGAACCACGTCGTTGGCAATGGTTTCGCCGCCCACCCAACCAATCAGGCAGGCGCCCAAGGTGATGATGACGGGGTAGCGCTCCATGAGTTTGATCATCAAGGTGCTGCCAAAAATTACCAAAGGAATGCTGATGGCCAAGCCAATGATCAGAAGGAGGTCATTGCCTTTGGCTGCTGCGGCGACTGCAATCACGTTATCCAAGCTCATCACGATGTCAGCGATCAAGATGGTGCGAATGGCTGAAAACATGCTGCTGGGTTCAGCGCCTTCTTCTTCGCCTTCTTCTTCAGATTCGAGCAGTTGCGCCCCGATCCACAAAAGCAACAAGCCGCCTACGATTTGCAGATATTCCAAGGTCATCAACTTGGCGGCCACCACGGTCAAGCCAATACGCAACACCACAGCTGCGCCAGAGCCAAACATGATGGCCTTTTTTTGCTGCTCAGGGGGCAGGCTGCGGGCCGCCAAGGCGATCACGACGGCGTTGTCGCCCGACAAAATGATATTGATCCAGATGATCAGCAACAGGCCTAGCCAGAAGTCGCTGCTTTGAAGTAATTCCATGTTTTGTTTGCTCCAGACAAAGGGATTGTTTTTTATTCTGCGCCGCGAAAGAGCCCGCAGCGGCTTTGAGTCGGGAGACAGTGTAACGGCGCAGTGGTTAGGGATTGTTCGTAGTTGTGCCTATGTGACACACCGCGCATCAGCTTCGGTGTCCTCTTCCACCTATCAGCTCAATAAATCCAACAAGGTCCGCGCCACCACCTTGGTCGCCCGTCGAACATCTTCCAACATCACCCGCTCATCGTTGCGCTTGGCATGGCTCTCTCGCACGGTGCGAGGACCTGCGCCATAAATGACGCCTGGGATGCCGCGCTCTACATACAAGCGCACGTCGGTGTAGAGCGGGGTGCCCACCGCGGGAATGGGTTCGCCAAACAGCTGTTCACCGTGTTTTTGAATGGCCTCGACCAAAGGCTGGTTGCCCGCGAGTGGCACCATGGCTTTGGCCAGCAGCATGCGTTTGATGTCGACCTTGAGTTGTTTGCCACCCCGCGGTGGGTTGAATGAGGCGGCGGCATCGGCAATGGTTTGGCGAATTGACGCTTCCACCTCGACGGGGTTTTCTTCGGGAATCATGCGTCGGTCAAGTTTGAACACGACCTTGCCAGGCACCACATTGGTGTTGGTGCCGCCGCTGATGAGACCCACATTCAAGTAGGGGTGCGTGATGCCCTCCACTTGGGAGGTGATGTGCATGTAATCGGCATTGAGCGCATGTAGGGCGCTCAGGATATGCACCGCGCCTTGCAACGCATCGGTACCGCTGTCGGGGATGGCGGCGTGTGCCATCTCGCCTTGCACGGTGACTTCCATTTGCAAGCAACCGTTGTGCGCGGTCACCACCTGGTAGCTGAAACCCGCCGCGATCATCAAATCAGGCTTGGTCAGGCCGTGTGACAACAACCAGCCTGGGCCTTTTTCGCCGCCAAACTCTTCGTCGTAGGTGAAGTGCAGTTCAACGCCGCCCTTCAAAGGCAGGCCCAAGGATTCGAGGGCACGTGTGGCAAAGGTGAAGGTCGAGAAGTCGCTCTTGCTCACCGCCGTGGCGCGGCCGAACATAGCGCCGTTTTCAATCTCGCCGCCGTAGGGTGGGTGTGTCCAGCCCTCGCCTGGGGGCACCACATCGCCGTGGGCATTGAGTGCAATGGTTTTGCCGCCTTCGGCAAACTTGCGGCGCACGATGAGGTTGGTGAGGCTCTCTAAGCCATAGGCTTTGACTTCGTCGTTGGGCACCGCGTGTTTTTCGGCTGGGTAGCCAAACGCATGCAGCAGCTCGGCAGTGCGCTCGGCGTGGGGGGCATTGTTGCCAGGCGGGGTGTCGGTGGGGACTTGCACCAAGGCTTGCAAGAACTTCACTTGCTCGTCAAAGTGCGCGTCAATCCATGCGTCGAGTTGGGCGTATTGGCTGTCGTGCGTGCTCATGGTGTGTCTCGGGTTAATTCTTAGGCGTGCAAGTGGTGCAGCACGTGCATGAAGGCGTCGATGGCCAGTTGTATGTCGTCGCTGGTGGTGCTCTCGAGCGGGTTGTGGCTGATGCCTGCGTTTTGGCCGCGCACAAACAACATGGCTTGGGGCATGATGTCGTGCAGCTTCATCGCATCGTGGCCTGCGCCACTGGGCAGGTGAAACACAGGCACACCGAGCGATTGCACAGCGTGTTCCCACAGGGCTTGCAGCTTGGGGTCGCTCGGCGCGGCGCTGGCACGCATGGTTTCTTCGAGGGTGTAGTGCAGGCCACGGCGCTGGCAAATGGCTGCAAGCTCGGTCAACACATCGTGCATTAGGCGGTCGCGCAGGACATCGGTGGTGGCGCGCAGATCGAGGCTGAATTGGCAGCGGCCAGGCACCACGTTGATGGAGCCGTTGGGCACGGTGAGCATGCCAACAGTCCCCACCAAATGAGGTTGTTGCGCCGCACGTTGTTCGACAAATAAGGCCAGCTCGGCCACAGCGGTGGCCGCATCGCGACGGCGGTCCATGGGGGTGGTGCCGGCATGGCTGGCCATGCCGATGACCTCGCTCAGGTAGCGCACGCTGCCGTTGATCGACGTGACGATGCCCCGTGGCAAGTC
>JAVLFR010000338.1:0-4247 GCA_046052785.1 Limnohabitans sp.
GTTGTGGCCCAGGTGGATCACCTCGGCGCCCATGCCTTGTAAGATGCGGCGCATGATGTTGATGGCCGCGTCGTGGCCGTCAAACAAACTGGCTGCCGTGACGAAGCGCACTTTTTGCGTGGGCTTGTAATTGGCAAGGGCTTGGAATTCGGCGGACAGATTAGACATAGACAGCTCCGAAGGAAAAGCAGAGGTAAGGTCAACGGGACATCATGCCGGCTGACTTTACGTTTACGTAAACGTCAATCATAGCAACTTGGCCACGGGTGTGAAGAGGATTTGCCCTAATAAAAAAGCCGCAGCGCCTGGTGAGGGCGCTGCGGCTTTGGGGTTTAAGCGGGCTTACTTAGGGCCGTAGAGGTAGTCTGGCAACCACAGTGTCAGGCCAGGCCAGATGTACATCAACACCATGCAGATGATCACGATGAACATGTAAGGCATCATGCCCGCAAAAATCTGATTGATGGTCACATGCGGCGGCGACACACCTTTTAGATAGAAGGCTGACATGGCCACGGGCGGTGACAAGAAAGCGGCTTGCAAGTTCACAAAAACCAGCACGCCCCACAAGATCGGGTCAATCTGGAAGTGCGTGAGCAGCGGCAAGAAGATGGGCACAAAAATCACAATGATTTCGGTCCACTCCAAAGGCCAGCCCAGCACAAAAATGACGGCTTGCGACAGAAGCATGAACTGCAGGGACGTGAGGTCCATGGCCATCACCCACTCTTCCACCAAGCGTTGACCACCCAAGACGGCAAACACAGCAGAGAACAGGGCCGAGCCCACAAACAACCAGCACACCATGGAGGTGGTTTTGGCGGTCAAGAACACGGCCTGCTTGGTTTTGTCAAAGTTCAACGATCCCGACCACCAGGCCATGAGGAACGCACCGGTGGCACCGACAGCGGCCGATTCAGTGGCCGTTGCCAAGCCCAGCAAGATCACGCCGAGCACCACGGCAGTCAAAATGCCCAAGGGCATCACGGACTTCACCAGCATGTTCAGGATTTCGTACTGTTCGGCATCAAAGCGTCGGTAGTACCAAACCAACAGGCCAAAGAGCACCAGGGCGGTCCCCCAGAAACCTGTGTAAAAGTCCTCAGGCACTTCCACAACTTTGTTCGCTTCAACCACCTCATCACCCAAAGACGTGGCGTTGTCATTGGTTTCAGGCGCGGCTTCGACGGTGTCGCCGCCCATTTCTTGCAAGCCTTCTGGCTCAGCACTGGTTTTCTCGGCCACGATGTCAGTGGTCATCTGCACAATTTCAGTGCCTGCTTGTGCGTTGGCGTTGGCTTGGGAATAAATCACCACATACCACCAAGAGGTGGCGAGCATAGCCAGCACGATGAACACAGGGGCCAAGGCCATGGCAAAGCTGCGCGCCAACAAGCTCCACGTCACACGCACGTCCGGCACGCTGATTTGCAGCGCACGGCTGGGCATCAATACTGCCGTGGCAAATGCAGACAGCATGCGCTTTGAATATTGTTCACCCAGCTTCTCAAGCCAAGGTGACACAGGCGCTTTGGTTTGTTCTTCTGGCAACTTAGGCGCAATCTTTGGGTCGATCAGCACCCAGCCGATGACGTAAATCAGATACAAGAAAGCCAAGAAGAAGCCAGGGAACATGGCCGCGGCATAGAGCTTGACCACGGATTGACCCGCAACAGCGGCGTACACAATGATCATCACCGAGGGGGGGATCAAAATGCCCAAGGTGCCACCCGCCGTGATCACGCCTGCAGCCAAGCGCGTGTCATAGCCCGCGTTCAACATGGGACGCATGGCGATCACACCCATCAGCACCACCACCGCACCGACCAAGCCGCTGGCAATGCCCCAGAAGGTGCAAATTACCAGCGTGGCCACCGCCAAGGAGCCTGGCAGACGGCGGAAAGCGAGCTGGACGCTGTGGAACATTTTGTCCACCAACGCCCCTCGTTCCATCACATAGCCCATCAGCACAAAGAGCGGGATGGACAATAAGGTGTCGTTGGTCATCGCGCCGTAGGTGCGCTGCACCATCAGGTTGAAAACGCGATTGTCTAGCCAAGGCTCAGCTGGGTTGTAGAAGGCGGTGAAACCAAACACCATGCCCAGCCCCATCAGCGTGAAGGCGGTGGGAAACCCCATCATGATCACCACGATGATCAGACAGAGCATCGTTAGTCCGAGTGCTGGATCGCTCATTTGTGTTCTCCCATCGCGTGGCCACCGCGTTGATGGGCCTCTTCGTCAATGTGTTTCGCGCGCTCAATGGCCTCGCGTTTGGCGTCTTCGTCCACGTAAATACTGGCCGACAGCTGCTGCTCGACCACATCAATTTCGTTGGCATCTTTCAATCGGGCGGGCCATTCGCCTGTTTTTAGGCACACCACGCAACGCACGATTTCTGCCAAGCCTTGCATCAAGACAATGAAGCCGGTGATGGGGATGATGGCTTTGAAGGGATACAGGGGGATTGCATCAGCGCTGTTGGTCATCTCGCGAATGCTGATGGCGTCGCCAGCATAGGTCCAGCCAGCCCATGTCAAGGCGATCACACCAGGCAAGAAGAACAAAATGTAGAGCACCAAGTCAAGCGTTGCTTGGGTACGGGGCTTGGCGCTGCCGTAAAAAAAGTCGCCACGGACGTGACCGTCTTGGCTCAGGGTGTAGGCGCCGCACATCATGAAGGCAGTGCCGTAGAGCATGTTGCTGGCTTCGAAAATCCAAGCTGTGGGGGCGTTCAAGGCGTAGCGCTTGAAAACTTCGCCCATCACCATCACCATCAGCACAACGATCAGCCATGCGAAGGCTTTGCCCACCCATGTACTGATGCTGTCTGCCGTGTGAAGCAGTTTCAGTGTGTTCATATCGTTCTTAAAAGTAAAAGGACTGAAGTCCTGCATGCGCAGACTTCAGTCCCGAGGTCTACCAACCTAAAAATTTTAGCTTAGGCTTTCTTCGCACCGAAGAAGTGGTTCACCGCCATGCGACGGCTGATGTTGGTGTCTTGATCCCACTTCACAGCGCGAGAGGCAAACGCTTTTTGTGAAGCCACGATCTCTTTAAACAGTGGGTTCTCGGCAGACTTTTTCTCCAAGATTTGAGACCAAATTTTGAGTTGATCTTGCAAGATGGAGTCAGGGGTCTTGTAGAACTTGACCTTGTCTTTGGTTTGCAACTCGATGTAGTCTTGCGAGTAACGGTCCACGGCTTTCCAGGACATGTCGGCAGATGCGGCCTCTGTCGCGCCGGCAATCACTGCCTTCATTTTGGCAGGCAGGGCGTCGTACTTGTTCTTGTTGAACATGATCTCAAACGTCTCAGCGCTTTGGTGGTAGCTTTGCAACATGCACACCTTGGACACGTCGGGGAAGCCCAAGACACGGTCAGACGTGGCGTTGTTGAACTCAGCACCGTCGAGCAAGCCGCGGTCCATCGCGGGCACGATCTCGCCGCCTGGCAATGCGTTGACCGCAGCGCCCATGGCTGTGAACAAGTCAATCGCCAAGCCGTTGGTACGGAACTTCAAGCCTTTGAAGTCAGATGACTTGGTGATGGGCTTTTTGAACCAGCCCAAAGGTTGTGTAGACATGGGGCCGTACAAGAATGACTGCACGTTGCCACCGATCGAGGCATACAACTTGGCCAGCAACTCTGCGCCGCCGCCGTATTTGTGCCATGCCAACACCATGTTGGCGTCCATGCCGAAGGCTGGGCCTGAGTTCCACAAGGCCAAAGCGTTTTGCTTGCCATAGTGGTAACCCAACACGCCGTGACCACCGTCCAACGTGCCCTTGGACACGGCTTCGAGCAAACCGAAGGCTGGCACCACAGAACCTGCAGGCAGCACTTCAATCTTCAAATCACCACCGGTCATGTCGTTGACTTTTTTCGCATAGTCGAGTGCGTACTCATGGAAGATGTCCTTGGCGGGCCAAGTGCTCTGCCAGCGCATGTTGATGGGGCCCGTTTGGGCTGCCACCATCGGTGCGGCTGCCACGCCAGCGGCTGCAACGGCTGCGCCTTTCAAAACTTGACGGCGAGCCGTTGTCTTTTTGGTATCGGTCATAAGGGAGATCTCCTAAGTTATGGTCAAAGACATGAATGCGAGTTGCGATTCTGAACCCTGCAAATTAATTTTTCACAAGGGTTTCCCCTGCCAATAAATTGAAAGTTACAAAAATTGTCTCCAAGGAGACGAGCCGCTTCTATACTCGAAACCCATTTATTTCGCCTAACAACTATGAACTTCA
>JAVLFR010000339.1:0-5721 GCA_046052785.1 Limnohabitans sp.
TACCCTGACTGCCAGCGTTATGCCCAAGCCATGGCCCAAGGCCTGGCTGACATCAACCAATGCCCACCGGGTGGCGCAGAAGGCGTTGAACGACTGGCCGCCCTCACAGGCAAAGCTGCCATTCCCCTGAACCCCGAAAACGGCTTGGAAGGCCCGCGCACCATCGCCATCATTGACGAGGCGTGGTGCATCGGTTGCACCTTGTGCATTGACGCCTGCCCCACCGATGCCATCGTGGGCACCAACAAACGCATGCACACGGTTGTGGAGCCCTATTGCACAGGCTGTGAACTGTGCATTCCTGCCTGCCCCGTGGATTGCATCTCACTCGAACCCATCGACATCAACCTCAGTGGTTGGGCCTCATGGCCGCAAGCCTTGGCCGATCTCGCGCGCCAACGCTATGAACTGCGCACAGCGCGACTGCAGCGAGAAGCCGTTGAGCATGACGCGCGATTGCAAGACAAAGCCCTGAAAAAACTTGCCGATTTGCCCTTGCACACCAAAGGTACCGAACACGCGCCCGAGGTCGAGCGCAAACGTGCGATCATTGAGGCCGCACTCGCCAAGGCAAAAGCTCGCCAAACCACTAAGACTTAAACGGCAACGCTGCCATGCAAGGGCCTCTTCTGCCCCGTCCTTCGCGCTTATTCCCTTTCTCTATGAACACACCCCTCACCGCACGCAGAGAACTGCTGCTTCTTTTGTCACTGGCGGGCATTCAGTTCACTCACATCGTGGACTTCATGATCATGATGCCGCTCGGCCCGCAGCTCACCCGACTGTTTGACATCAGCTTTGCAGAGTTTGGCTTGTTGGTCTCAGCCTATACCGTGGCCGCGGGGCTGTCAGGCTTGTTTGCCACCACCTTCATTGACCGCTTTGATCGCAAGCGTTTGCTGCTCACGCTGTACGTATTGTTTGCCCTCACCACAGTGGCTTGCGGCATGGCTCCCACCTATGGCTGGTTGATGGCGGCAAGAATTGCCTCTGGTTTTTTTGGGGGCGTGTTGTCCACCATGACCCAAACCATCATTGGCGATGTGGTGCCCTTTGACCGTCGGGGCCGTGCCACGGGCATTGTGATGACATCCTTCTCCGTGGCCACTGTGGCGGGTGTGCCCGCTGGGTTGATGTTTGCCAACCTATGGGGCTGGCACAGCGCTTTCTTTGCAATTGGGCTGATGTGCTTGGCCATCGGGATGTTGGCCAACTTCAGCGTGCCCAAGCTGGATGCGCATGTGGCGCATGCCAAAGACCAGCATGTGCTGCACGCCATGGGCCAAGTGCTGGGCGAGTCCAATCAACGCATGGCGCTGCTCTTGTCAGCCACCATGATGTTTGCCGCCTTCACCATCATTCCGTACATCACACTGTATTTACAAAACAACCAGGTGATGGCCCCCCATGAAATTCCATGGATATATTTTTGTGGCGGCGTGGTCACCTTGTTCAGCGGCCGCTGGGTGGGCGGCGTGACCGACCGTTTGGGCAAGCGCCAAACCTTTCAACGCGCGGTGTTGTTCTCCATCCTGCCGATGGTGGTTGTGACCCTGTTAGAGCCCATGCCCCTGCCTTGGGTGTTGCTGGCGACGACCGCCCTGTTTTTTGCAATGAACGCCCGCATGATTCCTGGCATGGCCTTGCTCACCTCAGCGGCCAACCCCAAATTTCGCGGCACCTTTATGTCGCTCAACGGAGCGGTTCAGTCTTTCTCCATGGGAGTCGCTGCATGGGTAGGCGGTGTGCTTCTGCAAAGCGAACCCAGTGGCCAAGTGACACACTTCTGGCTGTGTGCCTTGGTGGCGACTAGTGCGTCTGTGGTGGCTTATCTGCTGGCCAAACGCGTGTCCATGCACACTTAGTGCGCAGGGCGCGCGTTACGCGTGTGAAGCGGCCAAGGACGCAAAAGCCTGCACGACTTCAGGGGGGGCTTGTACCAACTCGATCAACACGCCTTCCCCCCCCATGGGAAACTCGTCATTCGACTTCGGGTGCAAGAAAGTGATGTCAAAACCAGCCGCACCCTTGCGAATGCCACCGGGGGCAAAGCGCACACCTTGCGCGGTCAACCAATCCACCGCAACAGGCAGATCATCAATCCACAAGCCAATGTGGTTCAAAGGTGTGGCGTGAACCGCCGGCTTTTTGTCGATGTCCATGGGTTGCATCAAATCAACCTCAACCTTGAAGGGGCCGACGCCAATGGCGCAAATGTCCTCGTCCACGTTTTCGCGTTCGCTTTGAAACGTGCCCGTGACTTCTAGGCCCAACATGTCCACCCAGAGTTTTTTCAAACGCCCCTTGTCGGGGCCACCGATGGCGATTTGTTGGACGCCCAGCACTTTAAAAGGTCGAGTGATGTGGCTCATTTATTCGAACTCCACAATCATTTGGTCCACGGTGAGGGATTCACCTTTGGCTGCGACCACTTTTTTGACCACGCCATCTGCTGCTGCAAACAAGACGTTTTCCATTTTCATGGCTTCAATCACCGCCACTCGCTCGCCCGCTTGCACTTTTTGACCCTGTGTCACCGACACCTCAACCAACAGGCCTGGCATGGGAGAAATCACATATTTGCTCAGGTCGGGTGGTGCTTTGAAGGGCATGAGTTTGTGTAACTCGGCCATGCGTGGCGACATCACCAAGGCGTCAATGCGCGTGCCGTTGTGCTGGACTTGCAACGCCAATGGATTTTTCACGGTGCCACGCTCGACTTGCGCCGTAAAAGCTTGGCCATTGCACAAGCCAGTGATGCGGATATCGTTCAAACGCGACTTGCTTTCAATCGCATAGGTCTTGCCTTGGATGGTGATTTGTGCGACGCCAGGCTTACCCATGAACTCATCCACATGCACGGGCACATAACGGTTTTGCCCACCATGGCCCAGCTCAACCACCACATAGTCTTGTCCAATCTGAACATCGTAGCCCGGCAGTTGACCACTCAAACCCGCTGCGCGTTCACGCGACTTGCGGCGCACAAAGGCCGCCAGCGCCGCCAGGAAGTTGTGGTCCTCGTGCGGCACGTCTTCGGCACGGAAGCCGTGGGCGTAATGCTCGGCAATGAAGCCGGTGTTGAACTGGCCCGACACGAATCGGGGGTGGGCCAGCAAAGCCGCCTGGAAGGGGATGTTGGAGCTGATGCCGCGGATCACGAAGCCGTTCAAGGCCTCGCGCATTTTGGCGATCGCCTCATTGCGGTCTTTGCCGTGCACGATCAGCTTGGCAATCATCGAGTCGTAGAACATCGGGATCTCGCCGCCGTCCTGCACGCCGGTGTCGACCCGCACGCCCTGCAGGGCCTGGGTGTTGCCCTGAAACATGCTTTGCTTGGGTGTCTGAAAACGCACCAAGCGGCCGGTGGACGGCAAGAAATTGCGAAAGGGGTCTTCGGCGTTGATGCGGCACTCGATGGCCCAGCCGTCGCGCTTGACGTCGGCCTGGCCAAAAGCCAGCTTCTCACCAGCTGCCACGCGGATCATCTGCTCAACCAAATCCAGACCGGTGATGCACTCGGTCACCGGGTGCTCCACCTGCAAGCGGGTGTTCATTTCGAGGAAATAGAAGTCTTGGTCCTTGCCGACCACAAACTCCACCGTGCCAGCCGACTGGTATTTGACGGCCTTGGCCAGGGCCACGGCCTGCTCGCCCATGGCTTTGCGGGTCGCGTCCGAGATGAAGGGCGACGGCGCCTCTTCGATCACCTTCTGGTGGCGGCGCTGGATCGAGCACTCGCGCTCGTTCAGGTAAACCACATTGCCGTGGCTGTCGCCCAGGATCTGGATTTCGATGTGGCGCGGCTCGAGCACGTATTTTTCGATGAAGACGCGGTCATCGCCAAAGCTGTTGCGCGCCTCGTTGCGGCAGGAGGTGAAGCCTTCGAAGGCTTCCTTGTCGTTGAAGGCCACGCGCAAGCCCTTGCCGCCACCACCGGCCGAGGCCTTGATCATGACGGGGTAGCCGATGCCCTTGGCGATCTCGACCGCTTGCTCGGCGGTGTCGATGGCGTCGTTGTAGCCAGGAATGGTGTTGACCTTGGCCTCGTTGGCCAGCTTCTTCGAAGCAATCTTGTCGCCCATGGCCGCGATCGAATGGGCCTTGGGGCCGATGAAGGCAATGCCCTCGTCTTCGCAGCGCTTGGCAAACTCGGTGTTCTCGCTCAGAAAGCCGTAACCTGGGTGAATGGCTTGGGCGCCTGTGGCTTTGGCCGCTGCGATAATTTTGTCGGCCACCAGGTAGGACTCGCGTGAAGGAGCGGGGCCGAGCAACACAGCTTCATCAGCCAGTTGCACATGACGCGCCTCTTTGTCAGCTTCCGAATAAACGGCCACCGTCTTGATGCCCATTTTGTGAGCGGTGGCGATGACGCGGCAAGCGATTTCGCCACGGTTGGCAATCAGAATTTTGGTAAACATATTGTTCTTCTCCTCGCGGCTTAGAGCGGAATATTCCCGTGCTTGCGCCAGGGGTTGTCGATCTTCTTGTCTTTCAACATCACCAGCGAGCGGCAAATGCGCTTGCGTGTTTCGTGGGGTTGAATCACATCGTCGATGAAGCCGCGTGCGCCCGCCACAAAGGGGTTGGCAAAACGGGCTTTGTACTCGGCTTCTTTGGCGGCCAGCTTTTCAGGGTCGCCCTTGTCTTCGCGGAAGATGATCTCCACCGCGCCCTTGGCCCCCATCACCGCAATTTCGGCGTTGGGCCATGCAAAGTTCACATCGCCGCGCAGGTGTTTGGAGGCCATCACGTCGTAGGCGCCGCCATAAGCTTTGCGAGTGATGACGGTGATTTTGGGCACCGTGCACTCCGCGTAGGCGTACAGCAGTTTGGCGCCGTGCTTGATGATGCCGCCAAATTCTTGCGAGGTCCCAGGCATGAAACCGGGCACATCCACAAACGTGATGACAGGGATGTTGAACGCGTCGCAAAAACGTACAAAACGGGCCGCCTTGATGGAGCTCTTGATGTCCAAGCAACCCGCCAAAACCAAAGGTTGGTTGGCCACGATGCCCACGGTTTGGCCTTCCATGCGGGCCAAGCCGATCAGAATGTTTTTGGCGTAATCGGGTTGCAGCTCAAAGAAGTCGCCATCGTCCACCGTTTTGACAATGAGTTCTTTCATGTCATAGGCTTTGTTGGGGTTCTCGGGCACCAAGGTGTCCAAGCTGAAGTCCATGCGGTCGACGGGGTCGCCGCTGGGACGCACGGGCGCTTTCTCGCGGTTGTTGAGCGGCAGGTAGTTGTAGAGGCGACGCAGCATCAAGAGCGCTTCCACATCGTTTTCGAAGGCCATGTCGGCCACACCGCTCTTGGTGGTGTGCGTCACCGCACCGCCCAACTCTTCAGCGGTCACTTCTTCATGGGTCACGGTTTTGACCACTTCGGGGCCCGTGACGAACATGTAAGACGTGTCCTTGACCATAAAAATGAAGTCGGTGAGCGCGGGCGAATACACCGCGCCACCCGCAGAAGGCCCCATGATCATGCTGATCTGGGGTACCACGCCACTGGCCATGACGTTGCGCTGGAACACGTCGGCATAACCACCGAGCGAAGCCACGCCCTCTTGAATCCGCGCGCCGCCCGAGTCATTCAGGCCAATCACCGGGGCACCCACTTTCATGGCTTGGTCCATGATCTTGCAAATTTTCTCGGCGTGTGTTTCGGACAAAGCACCACCGTAGACGGTGAAGTCTTGGCTGAAGACAAACACCA
>JAVLFR010000340.1:0-14882 GCA_046052785.1 Limnohabitans sp.
GCTTGGGGCTGGAGAACAGGCCCACGGGCAGCAGCGAACCGCTTCCAGCCAATGATGAAAAGAAAAAGATTCTTGATCTGTTTAAGAACTAAGCTTGAAAAACCAGCGCCAGCCCCGTTTGGCTGCTGGCATCTTGGCTCAGGCGTTCAAAAAATTCACCTTGACCTTTGGTGTCACGCCATGCTTGCCCCTCAAACTTGAAGTGATAGCCGCCTGAGCGGGCCGCTAACCACACCTCATGCAGGGGTTTTTGCAGATTGATGATGATCTGACTCTTGTTCTCAAATGTCAGCGTGATCATGCCACCCACACGTTGGTTGTCGATGTCGGCGTCGCCTTCATCGTTGATGCGGTCGCAAGCCAGTTCAACGGCTTTGAGCAGAAGTTCTGCGCGGTCTAAGAATTCGAGATCGGTCATTACAATTTGCGCCATGGGTATTGAACAAAAGATTCTAGTGAGTGGCGCCCGCCGAGGTGCGCGTGTGGCCTCTGTCGCGTGCGCCATGGCCCTGCTCGCTGCCTGTGGCCAAAAAGGCGCGTTGTACATGCCCAACGACCCCGAATTCAAGCAACGTGCGACATTGCCCGACATTGTGCGCCGCCAATTGCCAGGCAGCCCTGCTGAGCCCCCCGCTAACCCTGCCTCTGCCGCAACCGGCCGTTAAATTTTTTCTCAACAACGCATGACACACACCACGCTTGCCGGTGCGCCTTTTGTGGCCACCCAACACAACGATTTGTATTTGGAAGGCGTGAAGTTGGCCGACCTCGCGCAAGCGCATGGCACACCGCTGTTTGTCTATTCCAAAGCTGCCATGCTCAGTGCCCTCTCCGCCTACCAACGCGGCTTTGCGGGCCGCAATGCACGCATTTGCTACGCCATGAAAGCCAACTCATCCCTCGCGGTGTTGCAAGTGTTTGCGCAAGCAGGCTGCGGCTTTGACATCGTATCGGGCGGTGAACTCGATCGCGTCATGGCCGCCGGCGGTGACGTGTCCAAAGTCATCTTCTCTGGCGTGGGCAAAACTCGCGCAGAAATGCGCAAGGCTTTGGAAGCGGGCATTGCTTGCTTTAATGTCGAGAGCGACGCTGAACTTGAAGTCCTCAGCGAGGTGGCGCAAAGCATGGGCAAGCGCGCGCCCATCAGCATTCGTGTCAACCCCAATGTGGATGCCAAAACCCACCCCTATATTTCGACGGGACTCAAAGGCAATAAGTTTGGTGTAGCGCACGAACAGGCCTTGGCCACCTACCAACGTGCGGCCAGCTTGCCAGGCTTGCAAGTCATGGGCATTGACTGCCACATCGGTTCACAAATCACCGAATCGACACCATATCTTGACGCAATGGACCGCGTGTTGGATTTGGTGCAAGCCATTGAAGCGGCAGGCATTGCCATTCATCACATCGACTTTGGCGGCGGCTTGGGCATCAACTACAACGGGGACACGCCCCCCGCCGCAGACGCGCTGTGGGCACAACTTTTGGCCAAACTCGATGCGCGCGGCTTCGGTCAACGTCAATTGATGATCGAGCCGGGTCGCTCTCTGGTGGGCAATGCGGGGGTGTGTTTGACCGAGGTCTTGTATCTCAAACCCGGCGAGCAAAAGAACTTTTGCATCGTCGACGCCGCCATGAATGACCTGCCCCGCCCTGCCATGTACGAGGCCTTTCATCAAATTGTGGCGGTCTCTACGCGTGCGGGCGACGCCACCACTTACGACGTGGTGGGCCCTGTGTGCGAAAGCGGTGATTGGTTAGGACGTGACCGCCCACTGACCGTGCAATCGGGCGACTTGCTGGCCGTGTTGTCAACCGGCGCTTATTGCATGGCGATGTCAGGCAACTACAACACGCGTGGTCGTGCAGCTGAAATTTTGGTAGACGAAGACAAGGCGTATGTGATTCGTCGGCGAGAGACGGTGGCGGATCAGATGGCTTGCGAATCTCTCGTCTCGTAACTGCTTTTCTGGCGTATTTCTCTCACTCCGCCACGACGATCAGCCATCACCTGACATGGCTCCCCTCGCTGCGCGACGAATCTCGCCAAGTCAGGCGCTGACTGCTCGCCGTGGCTTCGGATTCTGATACACCAGCATGCGTCAGGGGCGCATGCCCGTAGTCACATCAGCGAGCGAACCCAAACAGCCGCAAACAGAAGCGCCACAAAGATGAGCGCAAGAACCGCCACACCAACAAGGCAAACAAAACAGCGGCGTACACCAACACCTCTGCAAAGTCGCTCTTCCCAGCTCGCATCCAAAAGAAGTGCAACACCGCCAGCACAGCCACAATGTAAACAATCCGATGCAACCCCTGCCAGCGCTTGGCGCCTAACCATCGAATCGCGCGGTTGAACGAGGTCAGGGCCAAGGGGGTGAGCAACACGAAGGCGCTAAAGCCGACCAAGATGAAGGGGCGCTTAGCAATATCGCTCACGATGTCCGCCCACTCAAAACCCATGTCCAACCAGCTGTAGCACAGCAAATGAAACACCCCATAAAAGTAGGTGAACAAGCCGAACATGCGTCGCAGTCTGGCCAACTCAGGCAAGCCCACCATCACACGCAGCGGGGTGACCGCCAAGGTCACACAAAGAAGGCGAAGCGTCCAATCACCCGTAGCGCGAATCAAATATTCCGCAGGGTTTGCCCCTAATGCGTCATTGACAGCCCCCCACACCAGCCAAACCAAAGGCGACAGACAAAGCAGCCACACCACTGGCTTGGCACTGCGGTGCTGCAGCGTAAGGCGCAGGAGGCGTGTCACGTCAATAAAACTTGCTCAGGTCCATGCCTGCGTAGAGCTGACCCACTTGCGCTTCGTAGCCGTTGAAAATCAATGTCTTGCGCTTTTTGGCAAACAGGCCGTCTTCGCCAATGCGTCGCTCGGTGGCTTGGCTCCAGCGCGGATGGCTCACATTGGGGTTGACGTTGGAAAAAAAACCGTACTCTTGCGGGGCTGAACGACCCCAAGAGCTGACGGGTTGCTTGTCGACAAAGCGAATCTTGACCAAGCTCTTGGCACTTTTGAAACCGTATTTCCAGGGCACCACCAAGCGCACAGGCGCACCGTTTTGATTGGGCAGCACTTCGCCATACATGCCAAAGCTGAGCAGCGTCAGCGGATGCATGGCCTCGTCCAGACGCAAACCCTCAACGTAAGGCCAATCAAGCACGCGCGAGCGCAAGCCAGGCATGGTCTTGGGGTCAGCTTGGGTGTAGAACTCCACAAACTTGGCGCTGCCCAAAGGCTCAACCCGTTTGATGAGCTCAGCCAGCGAGTAGCCCACCCAGGGAATGACCATCGACCAGCCTTCCACACAACGCATTCGGTAGATGCGCTCTTCCATGGGGCTGAGTTTGAGCAAAGTCTCCAAATCCCAACGGCCAGGTTTTTTAACCAGGCCTTCGATCTCCACCGTCCAAGGATTGGTTTGCAAGGTGTGGGCGTATTTGGCAGGGTCTGACTTGTCGGTGCCAAACTCGTAATAGTTGTTGTAGGTGCTGGCGTCAGCGTAAGGGGTGATTTTTTCAATCGTGGTAGCCCCGCTGACTCGACTGACAGCGCCTATGAGCGGCGTCAACTTGCCAGGGCGAGCCAAGGCTTCACTGGGTGATTGGGCGAGCGCCTCGCGCGAAGCCCAAGCTGCCATGGACAAGCCCGCCACACCTGCCGCCATTTGTTTGAGCCAATCGCGGCGTTGGGCATAGGCTGTGCTTGATGTAATTTCGCTGCTCAACGGGTGCACGAAACCGGCATCGTGGTTTTTCGAAAGTGGATTGAAATGCACGACAACTTCCTTTGAACTCTAAAGTTTTCGTATTGTGAGGCATAGTCAAAAGCCTTCGCGCATAACCACCAAACACCCTTACTGACCACAGACCATAAAAAAAGCTGGCACTCGGCCAGCTTTGGGTGTGAGCGCGCCAACGCGCAGAGTTAACGCAGACCCGAGATGTAGTCAGACACCGCCTTGATTTCGCGGTCGTTGAGCTTGGCAGCTACGCCGCTCATTTGTGCACTGTTGCCGCGGCCCACGTTTTGACCTGCGCCTTTGTTGCCATGCTCACGGAAGGCATTCAACTGGGACACGGTGTACTCGGCATGTTGGCCTGACAAACGTGGATATTGCGAAGGAATGCCAGCACCCGTGGGTGAATGGCAGCCTGCACATGCAGCGATTTGACGCTCAGCCACGCCACCGCGGTAAATGCGCTCACCCAACACCACCAAGTCTTTTTCTTTGGCGAAATTGGGCTTGGCATCTTTGGAGGCCAACCAGGCGGCCACGTTCTTCATGTCGGCATCAGACAGACCAGCCGCCATGCCGCTCATGATGGCATTGGCGCGCTTGCCCGATTTGAATTCTTGTAATTGTTTGACCAAGTACTCAGGGTGCTGTTGAGCCAACTTAGGGTTGGCTGGGGAGCCCGAGTTGCCGTCTGCGCCATGGCAAGACGCACAAACAGCCGTGAACGTGGCTTCACCTTTGGCCAGATCTGCCTTGGCAGCTGGCGCTGCAGGCTGAGCAGCTTGGGAGAAAGTGGGGGCCACCAGGGCGGCGGCGATTAACAACGATGCAATCAGCTTCATATGTGTTTTTTGGTTAAGGGGTCTCAAAGACGTCGAAAAACTCGTGTGATTCTACAATGCCGCATGAACCAGCCTGCCCCACACGACACCCAAGTCCCTATTGATAACTCTGAGGTGCCTGCCATTGGGGTCTTAAATGCTGAATTTGAAGCCCAACGCGACGCCGAGCGTGCCGCGGCCAAAGCAGCTTTCGAACTCTTAAGTCCTACAGACCAAGCCAAGTACGCCATGGGATGGCTGCACACGGCCCGTTTTTTAACCACCGCCGCGCAGTTGCACCACCTGCCCACCTACGACCTGCCTGAAATCGCGTTTGTGGGTCGCTCCAATGCCGGCAAATCGACCTGCATCAACGTGCTGACCCAGCAAAAACGCTTGGCCTACGCCTCCAAAACGCCAGGTCGCACGCAACACATCAATTTGTTCGCGATGGGGCGTCAAGGCAAAACCGATGCCGTGCTCGCTGACTTGCCTGGCTACGGCTATGCCGCTGTGCCCAAGCAAGACAAAATTCGCTGGCAACAAGTGATGGCCAACTATTTACTCACCCGACCCAACCTGAGTGCGGTGGTGCTGATGTGTGACCCGCGCCACGGCCTGACCGAATTGGACGAAATTTTGTTGGATGTAATTCGCCCGCGCGTGGCAGAAGGCATGAAGTTTTTGGTGTTGCTCACCAAGGCTGACAAACTTAACAAAACCGAGGGGGCGAAAGCCCTGCAAATCACCAAACTACAAGCTGGCGGTGGCGAAGTGCGCTTGTTCTCAGCACTGAAAAAACAAGGTGTGGATGAAGTGGCGGCCACCTTGTACAAGTGGATGCATCCTTGAACCCAAGTCCTCATTCGTAAAGTTCTGGGGCGCCTTCAGGTCGAGTTTTGAATCGCTTGTGCACCCAGAAGTATTGGGCGGGCATGGTGTTGATAAAGCCCTCTAAGCGCTGATTCATGATGGCCGTGTCGACTTGGGCATCCTCAGTTGGAAAGTCCTGCCAAGCAGGATGCACCACCACCTCGTAGCCAGCGTCCGTCATGCGCGTGATGACCGGTACCACGCGTGCGCGACCCAGTTTGGCAAAGCGCGAGAGTGATGGCACGGTGGCCGCTGGCTCACCATAAAACGGCACAAAAATAGACTCGCTGGGGCCAAAGTTCATGTCGGGCAACAGGTACAACAGCTCGTGTTGACGTAAGGCAGCGATGATGGGTTTGACACCATCCTCGCGACGAAACAAACGCACTTGACCAAATCGCTCGCGCCCCTTGGCCACCCAGGCATCCACCGCCGCATTGGACTGCGGCGTGAAGATGGTGGTGAAGTGCAAAGGCAAATTCAAGGTGAGCGCGGTCCAGCCCACATCCAAGCCCATGAAGTGCGGCGCAAACAACACAGTGGGCGTAGCATCAGACAACGCGGCCACCTCGCCAGACAACTGCACACGTGACTGGATGCAGGCAGCACTGCGGTGCCATAACCAACTGCGGTCCAACCAAGCTTGGGCGAAGTACACAAAGGTTTGACGCGCCAAGGCATCACGTTCGAGCGCACTCAACTGCGGGAAGCACACTTGCAAATTGGTGTTCACCACACGGCGGCGGGAAGGAATCACAACCCACAGCGCAGCGCCCAAAGCCGCACCAAGCGCACGCAACCAAGGCAAAGGCAAAAACCCAAAGCCTCGAAGCAAGAACAAACCCAAGCGGCTAAACATGCTTAGCCCTCGGTGCGCGGGGGCTTGTCACGCGCATAGCCCCACATGTATTGGCCAGGGGCATCGAGCACCATGCGCTCAATGCCATGGTTCACAGCGGCGGCGGCCAACTCGGGTGTTACGGAGGCATCTTTCATTTCAGGGGCGTCAAACGGACGCATATGCATGCAAAAACCTTGGCCCACGGGCAAGCGCTCGCACCACGTCAGGATGACTTGTGCGCCAGTTTGTTGCGCCAGTTTGGCGAGCAGGGTCATGGTGTACACGTCACGCCCAAAAAATGGCGCCCACACCCCTTGGCCCAAGGGGGGCACTTGGTCAGGCAAGATCGCCGTGTAACCCCCATGGCGCAAAGTGCGAATCAGCGTGCGCACACCCGCGAGCGACGTGGGGGCGGAATCCAAATAAGGACGGGTGCGCGCCTGGGCCACCAAGGGCTCTAGCCAAGCTTTGCGCGCGGGGCGAAACAAGGCCACCAGGGGCCCGTAGCTGGGACCGAATTTTTCAGCAATGGCTTGTGCCCCCATCTCCCAAGAGCCTAGGTGCGGCGACATGACGATGACACCCTTTCCTGCCTGCATGGCCGCTTCAAAGTGTTCAGCCCCATCCCACCTCACCAAGCCTTCGAGCTTGGCACTGTGCGGACGCATCCACACCCAAGGCAACTCCGCCACCATGGCGCCCATGGCGGCCACCGCTGGTCGTGCATCACGCCATGCCACGCCGGCGGCTTGCACATTCGCTTTGAAATTTCGGCGATAAGCGGGAGACAGCCACCACACCAACCAACCCAACACGGCGCCTAAGCGCTGCATCCAAGACAGCGGTGCGCGGGCGAGAAACTCAAAGGTACGAGAGACCGAGAACATGAACTTTTTAATGACTTTGATAAACCCAGTAGAATTTCAATTGTCGCCGAGTTAAAGAACTACTTGCAGGGCGACAAGACACCTCGGTGTTTGCGCTCAAAGCAATTTGAGCCCCTCTGCTAAAGCGTTCGCTGGGCTCCAAGTTTTCAGGGTCGGCAACGCCGAACAACCCATTGAAAACAAGGAGCTTTTTTTATGTCCAGCAATTACCTCTTTACCTCTGAATCCGTTTCAGAAGGTCACCCCGACAAAGTGGCCGACCAAATTTCTGACGCGATTTTGGACGCCATCTTTGCCCAAGACCCCCGCAGCCGCGTGGCCGCAGAGACCCTGACCAACACCGGTCTGGTGGTACTGGCCGGGGAGATCACCACCAACGCGCATGTGGATTACATCCAGGTCGCACGCGACACCATCAAGCGCATCGGCTACGACAACACCGAGTACGGCATCGACTACAAAGGTTGCGCCGTGATGGTGTGCTATGACAAGCAATCCAACGACATCGCCCAAGGCGTGGACCACGCGTCAGACGACCACCTCAACATCGGCGCGGGTGACCAAGGCCTGATGTTTGGCTACGCCTGCAGCGAAACCCCCGAGCTGATGCCCGCCCCCATTTATTACGCCCACCGTTTGGTTGAGCGCCAAGCCCAGTTGCGCAAAGACGGTCGCTTGCCCTTCCTGCGCCCCGATGCCAAGAGCCAAGTGACCATGCGCTACGTGGACGGCAAGCCGCACAGCATTGACACGGTGGTGTTGTCCACCCAACACAGCCCTGACCAAAGCGAGTCAGCCACCAAGATGAAGGCCAGCTTCAACGAAGCCATCATCGAAGAGCTGATCAAGCCCGTGTTACCCAAAGAGTGGTTGCAAGACACCAAATACCTGATCAACCCCACAGGCCGTTTCGTCATCGGCGGTCCCCAAGGCGATTGCGGCTTGACGGGCCGCAAGATCATTGTGGACACCTACGGCGGCGCCTGCCCTCACGGTGGTGGCGCGTTCTCAGGCAAAGACCCCTCCAAGGTGGACCGCTCTGCCGCCTACGCCGCACGCTATGTGGCCAAAAATATTGTGGCCGCAGGCTTGGCCACCAAATGCCAAATTCAAGTGGCGTATGCCATCGGCGTGGCCCGCCCCATGAACATCACGGTGAACACCGAAGGCACGGGCGTGATCTCTGACGACAAAATCGCCGCTTTGGTGGCCGAGCACTTCGACTTGCGCCCCAAAGGCATCATCCAAATGCTGGACTTGCTGCGCCCAATCTACAGCAAGACCGCGGCTTATGGTCACTTTGGCCGTGAAGAGCCAGAATTTACGTGGGAGCGTACGGACAAGGCTGCTGCATTGAAGGCTGCCGCTGGCGTGAAGTAAACACTTCTTCGCTTGTTTAGCTTAAAGGGTCTCTTGTGTTTACGAGAGACCCTTTTTCTTTGTCTTCGGGGATGCGAGTTGGCGTAGGCAGACGCGGCTTACATCGCTTCGCGACGAATGGCGCCGCATCTGCTTAACCCAACCCGCATTTTGTGATTCGCAAAACTTCGCACGCCAAAAGAAGCTTGGGGGGCGTACCCCAATAAGGCGCCATTCGTCGCGTAGCGATGTAAGCCGTTTGGGGTGCGCCACCCAAGCTTCGCCTCAGCAAAAAACGCACAAACCTAAGAACGAAACAACGACAAAAGCTGAATCAACCCTCAGACGACTGCTGCAAAGCCCACATCTGCGCGTAACGCCCGTTCATCGCCAACAGCTGTGCATGCGCACCGCGCTCCACAATCCGCCCTGCATCCAGCACCAAAATCTCATGTGCATCCACCACCGTCGACAAACGGTGCGCTATCACCAAAGTGGTTTTGTTTTGCGCCGCGCTCTGCAACTCAGCTTGAATTGCTCGCTCATTGGCACTGTCCAAAGCAGAAGTGGCTTCGTCAAAAATCACCATCGACGGGTTCTTAAGCAAGGTGCGCGCGATCGCCACACGTTGTTTCTCACCGCCCGACAACTTCAAACCACGCTCTCCCACCATGGTGCCGTATCCCTTGGGCGTGGCAGCAATGAATTCGTGAATGTGCGCGGCCTTTGCCGCTTGCTCGACTTCAGCTTCAGTGGCATCGGTGCGGCCATAGGCGATGTTGTAGCGAACAGTGTCATTGAACAACACCGTGTCTTGCGGCACGATGCCCATGGCGCGTCGCACGCTGCGCTGCGTGACATGTCGAATGTCTTGTCCATCGAGGGTGATCGCACCACTGCCCACATCATAAAAACGGAATAACAAACGCGCCAGCGTGGATTTACCCGAGCCCGAAGGCCCCACCACCGCGACTGTTTTGCCAGCAGGAATTTCAAAGCTGATGCCGTGCAGGATGGGGCGATCGGTTTCGTAGGCAAACACCACCGATTCAAACTTGACGGTGGGTGAGCCGCTCAACTGCAGCGCAGGCGCGTTGGGTGCATCAGCCACTTCGCGCTCTTTTTCCAAAAGCGTGAACATGCGATCGAGGTCGGTCAGGCTTTGTTTGATTTCACGGTACAGCACACCCAAGAAATTCAAGGGAATGTAGAGCTGAATCATGAAGGCGTTGATCATCACCAAATCGCCCAAAGTCATGCGGCCATCGACGACACCTTGCGTAGCGCGCCAGAGCATGCCGACCAAGGCCACGGCAATGATGAGTTGTTGACCCGTGTTTAACAGCGACAACGAAGTTTGCGCTTTCAAGCGGGCACGACGCAAAGCTTCCAGGCTTTTGTCGTAACGGGCTGCCTCGAAGGCTTCGTTGTTGAAATATTTGACCGTCTCATAATTGAGCAACGAGTCCACCGCTTTGGTGTGGGCGGCAGAGTCAAACTCATTGGCTTGTCGGCGGTATTGCGTACGCCACTCGGTCACGCTGATGGTAAAGACAATGTAGAGCGCCAACGCCACCAGCGTGATGCCCGCAAACCACACATCAAACTTCACGGCCAAGATGCTGAGCACCAAGGCCACCTCAATGAGCGTTGGCACCACGCTGTAGAGCGAATACGAAATGAGCGACTCAATGCCGCGCACCCCGCGCTCGATGTCGCGGGTCATGCCGCCTGTTTGGCGCTCGAGGTGAAAGCGCAGACTCAGGTCATGCAAGTGCTGGAATGTTTCCAATGCAATTTGACGTGCCGCCCCTTGGGTGGCTTTGGCAAACACCAATTCACGCAGTTCAGTGAAGGCCGACACAGACAAACGCAGCACGCCATAGACCAACAGCAGCGACACGGGCACCACGATGACCGCCATCGGTTCATTGGGCTTGAACGCCATGGCATCGATCAACTCTTTGAGCAGCAAAGGCACGCTCACGTTGGCCAGTTTGGCACCGACCATGAAAGTCAGGGCCGCCATCACCCGCCATTTGTATTGCCACAGATACGGCAAAAGACGTTGGATGGTTTCGCGGTCGGGCCGTTGTTGCGGCGACTGCCCAGAAGGTGTGGGCTCAGAAGAAAGGGCGTGATGACGCATGTTGCACAATGCCAAAAAGTAATTCTTCGATTGTGCCTATGTCTACCCCTCAAAACCCCCACGCCGTTCCCTTGCCCATCGATCAAGAGTTGGTGTTAAAGGTCATTCCGATGCCTGCTGACTGCAACCAAAACGGGGATATTTTTGGCGGTTGGGTCATGGCACAGGTCGACTTGGCGGGCGCAGTCTTGCCTGCGCGCTACGTCAAGGGACGTATGGCGACGGTGGCAGTGAATGAGTTCATCTTCAAGCACCCCGTGAAGGTGGGTGACATCCTGAGTTTTTTCTCCCGCGTGGTTCGTATTGGCAATACTTCTATCAGCGTGAAGGTTGAGGTGTTTGCCGAACGCTTTCGCTCGCAAGGTGAATACATGAAGGTCACCGAAGCCACCCTCACCTACGTGGCCATTGACGAATCGGGCAAGCCCCGCGTCATCCCCAAAGACTGAACATCAAGAAACGATGTAAGCGCCTGTGCCCGTGGACATCAATGTGCCATCTGGCCCACAAAACTCCATGCGCGAGGTGCCCACACGTGTGCCGACACGCAAGGCATGGGCATGGATGGTGAAGTACTCGCCAATACCGGGACGCAAATAGTCCACCCGCAAATCAATCGTACCGAGCTTGGCAAAGCGCTCTAAGCGCTCGGCGGGCGGCTCTTTCATGTGCTTCGCGGCCAAACAGGCCATGACGGCCGCACTACCGATGGCATCGAGCACGGCGCTGATGACGCCCCCATGGATGCGGTTGTAGGCATAGTGACCCACCAGATCGGGGCGCATGTCGATGCGGGCCACCACTTCATGGGGTGTCACGCTGACGATCTTCAAGCCGAGCAATTTGTTAAAAACAATCTTCTCTTCGTAGATGTCGCGAAAGCTGTTCAAGTATTCAGGTTCAAACACAACAGCACTGGCCACGCTCAGGTTGGCAATCGTTGGCAACATCGGCTGGTCTTTCTTTCAGAGAATCAAAGCTTAGAGAAATCAGGCTTGCGCTTTTCCATGAAAGCGCTGAAAGCTTCTTTAGCTGCGGGCTCTTGGAGCATGCGGCCAAAGGAAACAGCTTCTTCGTTCATTTGTTTCTGCACCAGCGCGGCCTGACCGGCTTTCATCAAACGCTTGGTTTCGAGCAAGGAGGACAAAGGCTTAGCCGCCAGCTTGCGCGCTTGCACTTGCACATAGCTGTTGACTTCGGTGGGCGGCAACACGCGGTTGACCAGGCCAATTTCCAAAGCCGCCTCAGCCATGAAGGGTTCGCCCAACAGCAGCGCCTCAGCGGCGCGGTGGTAACCCATCATTTGGGGTGCTAACAAGCTCGATGCCGCTTCGGGACACACCCCCAGGTTGACAAACGGCATGGCAAACGCGGCGTTGTCACCCGCGTAGACCAAATCGCAATGAAACAGCAGCGTGGTGCCAATGCCCACAGCGGGGCCGGCCACTGCAGCCATCACGGGCTTGGGAAATGCAGCGATGTTGCGCAACAAGCGAAACACAGGGGCATCTGGCGTCGAAGGCGGGTTGTTCAAAAAATCAGCAATGTCATTGCCTGCACAAAAAACGGTTTCGTGACCTTGAAACACCAGCACACGCACCTCGGGGTTGCGCTCAGCTTGCTCGACCGCATCTGCCAAAGCCGTATACATGGCGGACGTGAGGGAGTTCTTTTTGTCGACGCGATTGAACGTCAGGGTCATCACACCCGCATCAATGTGGCTCAATATTTCTGTCATGACTTTCCTCGTTACTGGGCACGCAGCCAAGTTTGGGTGCGATAAAACGGACCGATATAGCCGCGCACTTGCAGCTTTTTACCGCCTTCTTGGGGCACCATTTTGACGGTGTATTCCTTGCCGTTTTCAGGGTCCAAAATTTTGCCGCCATTGGCCCATAGGTTGTCACCCGAAGCGTCAGGCTTGACGCCACGAACAATTTCCATGCCGATGATGGTTTGGCCCTTGCGGTCATCCTTGCATTCGTCACAAGTTCTCTTGGCATTGGGGTCGTTGCGCAGTGACTTGACCACGCGGCCACTGAGAGCCCCCTCTTTCTCAACAATTTGAATCTCGGCTTTCGCCTCACCCGTTTTGTCGTCGATCGAGTGCCAAGTGCCCACGGGCGACATTTGCGCAAAACTGCTGCCAGCAGCCAACAGAGTCAAGCCCAAGAGGGTTTTGAAAAAGTGTGTGTGTATCATGGTTTAAATTTACTCGAATTAGTTGACGATGCCACTTAGGCGAACACGGCCTCTGTCTCCATCAGCACAGCAGAACCCGCACGTGCCGTGATCATGAGCGAGGCCGTCTCGGGAAACAACTTGGCAAAGTAAAAGCGTGCGGTTTGCAATTTGGCTTGGTAGAACATGTCACGGTCACCTTGCGCAATTTTTTGCAAGGCCACTTGGGCCATGCGTGCCCAAAAGTAGCCAAACACCAAATGGCCTGCCACGCGCAAGTAGTCGACGGCGGCCGCGCCCACTTCATCGGCGTTTTCTAGCGCTTTGTAGCCAATCTCGCCTGTGAACTGGGTCATCTGCTGGCCCAACTTAGCCAACGGGTTGATGAATTCAGCCATGTCATCGTCGCCCTGCGTCTCGGCTACCAATGCAGCAATCAGCTGGCCAAATTTCTTGAGCGATGCACCTTGGTTGCCCAGCACCTTGCGGCCCAACAAATCCAAGCTTTGAATGGTGTTGGTGCCTTCATAAATCATATTGATGCGGGCATCACGCACGTATTGCTCCATGCCCCATTCTCGGATAAAGCCATGACCGCCAAACACCTGCATGCACGCGGAAGTGGCGGTCCACGCGTTGTCCGTGATAAATGCTTTGACGATGGGGGTGAGCAAAGCGACTTGCTCGGCCGACTCGGCACGCACGGCTTCGTCGGGATGGTTCAACTCACGGTCAATCAACAGGGCGCAGTGCAGCGCCAACGCGCGGCCACCTTCTGCATAAGCACGAGCCGTGAGCAGCATCTTGCGCACATCGGGATGTACCAAAATGCTGTCGGCCGGTTTGCTCGGGTCTTTGGGACCTGTGAGGCTGCGTGACTGAATGCGATCTTTCGCATAGACCAAGGCATTTTGATAAGCCACCTCGGTCAAGCCCAACGACTGCATCCCCACGCCGATGCGGGCCGCGTTCATCATGACAAACATCGCGGCCAGGCCTTTGTTGGGTTGCCCCACCATCGTACCCACCGCGCCATCAAGCACCATTTGACAAGTGGCATTGCCGTGAATGCCCATTTTGTGCTCTAGCCCGCCACAGTAAATGCCATTGCGCTCGCCCAAGCTGCCGTCGGGATGGACATGAAATTTGGACACCACAAATAAGCTGATGCCTTTGCTGCCCGCAGGGGCATCGGGCAAACGCGCCAACACCAAGTGCACGATGTTGCTCACCATGTCGTGCTCGCCCGCGCTGATGAAAATTTTGCTACCCGTGATGCGAAACGTGCCGTCGGCTTGGGGCTCGGCTTTGGTGCGCAACAAGCCTAAATCTGTGCCGCAATGCGGTTCGGTCAAACACATGGTACCCGTCCACTCCCCGCTGGTGAGCTTGGGCAGATACAGGGCTTTTTGCGCCTCGGTGCCATGGACGTGCAACGCTTCGTAGGCGCCATGCGTGAGGCCTGGGTACATGGTCCACGCTTGGTTGGCGCTGTTGAGAATTTCATAAAAACACTGATTCAACACCACAGGCAAACCCTGGCCACCATAGGCAGGGTCGGCACTCAACGCCGGCCAGCCGCCCTGCACGTATTGCTGGTACGCCGCTTTGAAGCCATCGGGCGTTTTGACTTCATGCGAATCTCGGTCAAGCGTGCAGCCTTGCGCATCACCGACTTGATTGAGTGGAAAAATCACTTCCGTCGCAAACTTGCCGCCCTCCTCCAAAATGGCCGAAATAGTGTCGGCATCGATGTCTGAATGCTTACTCATTTGTTTGAATTCGTCGCTGACGTTCAGCACTTCGTGCAACACAAATTGCATATCACGCAGGGGTGGGGTATAGCTAGGCATCGTTTGTCTCCTTACTTTTTGGTTAAAGGGGTGCGCTTGGCACTCAATGGCATGACTGGGGCGGTATCACGCGCGCCGTAGCGCTGCAAAATATTTTCAAAACCTTTGGCGGTTCGCGACAGGGATTTGGAGGCACGCAAAAAACGCGCTTCGTATTGCAAAGC
>JAVLFR010000341.1:0-2096 GCA_046052785.1 Limnohabitans sp.
GGCCACCCGTCACATTGACGTGACGCAATTTCGAAACGCAGCCAAGGACAACGCATGAGCACCCCCATTTTCAAAAACGCCCAATTGGTTTTGCCACACGAGGTGGTGATGGGCAGTGTGTCGGTGGCCGATGGCGTCATCACCTCGATAGACCAAGGCCCTGCTTCTGATGCACAAGGCTGGGACTTGCAAGGCGACTACCTGATGCCGGGTTTTGTGGAAATGCACACTGACAACTTTGAGCGCCACCTCATGCCGCGCCCCAAAGTGCAGTGGGCCGAAATGCCAGCGCTCTTGGCGCACGATGCCGAAGTGGCTGCGGCGGGCATCACCACCGTGTTTGACGCCTTGGGGGTCGGTGACGCTGATCCAGACAGTCTGCGCGGCAGCACGTGGACAGATGTGATTGAGACGCTAGACACCTGCGAGCGCGAAGGCCTGCTGCGCGCCGACCACCACCTGCATGTGCGCTGCGAGTTGCCTGCGCCCAACACCATCGATTTGTTTGCGCCCTTTCACGACCACCCGCGCTTGTCTCTCATTTCTTTGATGGACCACACACCTGGCCAACGTCAGTGGGAAAACATTGAAGTGGCCCGCGTTTATTACACAGGTAAAAAAGGTTGGTCGAATGAGAAGTTTGAACGCCAAGTGGCCATTGCCGCCGACTTGCAAGCCCGCTATGCTGCACCACACCGTGCCTACTTTGTGAACTACTGCCAGACACACCGCATTGCCCTGGCCAGCCACGACGACACCACCGTGGCCCATGTGCAGCAAGCCCACGCCGAGGGCGCCAGCATGTCTGAATTCCCCACCACCTTATTGGCAGCCAAAACCGCCCATGAGCTGGGTTTGCTCAATGTCATGGGCGGGCCCAACGTGGTGCGCGGCGGCTCGCATTCGGGCAACGTCGCCGCCGCTGATTTGGCACGCCACGGCCTGCTCGACATTTTGTCGTCCGACTATGTGCCGGGCAGCTTACTCAGTGCGGTCATGCGATTGGTCGACGACGGTATTTTGTCGTTGCCAAAAGCCATCGCCACCGTCACACACCACCCCGCGCAAGCCACGGGTCTCCAAGACCGTGGCCAGATTGCACTGGGTCTGCGTGCCGATTTGATTCAAGTCCGTGTGGTGAACCTGCCACACGGCAAACGCCATGCCGTGGTGCGCGCCGTTTGGCGCGAGGGCCAACGGGTCTTGTAATTTTTTCTGTGTCAACAGACTGTCACATAGTCTGCGCACACTTGTCTTTGTCTAGACAACTGACAAAAGATCGCCACCATGTCTTTGCGCATTCAAAAACTCAATAAACACTTCCCCAACGGCAAACACGCTTTGCGCGACATCAATTTGCACATTGGTGACAGTGAAATGGTGGCTTTGATTGGCGCCTCTGGCTCTGGTAAGTCCACCTTGTTGCGCATGGTGGCTGGCTTATTGGAAGCCGATGCTGCAAATGGTTCTTTGATCGAGGTCAATGGCCTGTGTGTCCAACGCGATGGCCAAATTGCCAGCGATGTACGAAGCATTCGCTCGCAAGTGGGTTTCGTGTTTCAGCAATTCAATTTGGTCGACCGGTTGCCCGTGTTGGTCAATGTGTTGGTGGGTCGTTTGCACGACATGCCCTGGTGGCGCGGCGTGATGGGCTGGTTCAACGCACACGAGCGCTCAACCGCCCTTGAAGCTTTGGAGCGCGTGGGTATTTTGGACTGCCACGCCCAACGGGCCTCGACCTTGTCAGGGGGACAACAACAACGCGCGGCCATTGCACGCACCTTGGTGCAAGGCGCCAAGCTGGTGTTGGCCGATGAGCCGATTGCCTCGCTTGATCCCGAATCGTCGCGCAAGGTGATGGAGATTTTGTCCACCATCCAACGCGAAGATGGCCGCACCGTGGTGGTGTCGTTGCACCAAGTGGACATGGCGATTCGCTACTGCCCCCGCATCATTGCCTTGAACCAAGGCCAAGTGGTGTATGACGGCCCTTCTGCCCATCTCACGCCCGCGTTGTTGCGCGACCTGTACGGCATGGATGCCGATGAGTTTTTGAGTGGTAGCGAATTACTCACTGGCCAGACCCCACAACACCC
>JAVLFR010000342.1:0-3949 GCA_046052785.1 Limnohabitans sp.
CACCTTCCACGCGCTGGGCGTGCGCATGCTGCGCCAAGACGGCGCGGTGCTGGGCTTGAAGCCGCAATTCACCATCATGGACAGCGCCGATGTGACCGGCATCTTGAAAGACGCAGGCGGCACCACCGACGCCGCCACCGCACGCCAATGGCAGTGGTCCATCAGCCTGTGGAAAAACATGGGCCTGAACTCGGCGCAAGCCTTGGCCCTGGCCAAGAACGACCAAGAGCGCACAGTTGCCAAAATCATGGCCCGCTATGAAGAACGACTGGCGGCCTACCAAAGCGTGGACTTTGATGACCTCATCGGTCTACCTTTGAAGCTGCTGCAACAACACGAGGCGGTGCGAACCAAGTGGCAAGACCAGCTCGGTCATGTGCTGGTGGACGAATACCAAGACACCAACGCCACCCAATACGAAGTGCTCAAGTGCTTGGTCGGGGCGCACGCCCGCTTCACCGCCGTGGGTGATGACGACCAGTCCATCTATGGCTGGCGCGGTGCCACACTCGACAACCTGCGTCGGCTGCCCCAAGACTTTCCCACCTTGAAGGTCATCAAGCTCGAGCAAAACTACCGCTCCACCAGCGCCATTTTGCGGGCCGCCAACAACGTCATTGAACCCAACCCCAAGTTGTTTCCCAAAACCCTGTTCTCCGAACTCGGCGAAGGCGAGCCCGTGCGCGTGGTCGACGCGGACAACGAAGAACACGAAGCCGAGCGCGTGGTGGCCCGCATCCAGTCTCTGCGCGCAGGCACCGACGCAGGCAGTGGCGGCCACCGCGAACTGCAAGACTTTGCCGTGCTGTACCGCGCCAACCATCTGTCAAGAGTGCTGGAAATTGCCCTGCGCAAAGCCCAGATTCCCTACAAAGTGTCGGGTGGCCAAAGCTTTTTTGACCGTGCTGAGATTCGTGATCTCTGCGCTTGGCTACGCCTGTGGATCAACAACGACGACGACCCCGCTTTCTTGCGCGCCGTCACCACGCCCAAACGCGGCATCGGCCACCAAACCTTGGCGGCGCTGGGGCAATTTGCCAGCCAATCCAAGCTCAGCCTGTTTGAAGCGCTGTTTAGCAACAGCTTGCCTGCCGTGCTCAATGCCCGCGCGGTGGCCAGCCTGCACGAGTTTGGCCGCTATGTGAACGACCTTGAGTTTCGTGCACGCCAGACCACGGGCGCCCAAGACGCTCGCGCCTTTTTGAGCGATTGGCTCAAAGACATTGGCTACGAAAAACACCTGTACGACGCCGAAGAAAGCGAAAAAGCCGCCGCCGCCAAATGGACCCACGTAGTGGAGTTTTGCGACTGGATGGCCCAGCGTTGTGGCGGCCAAATTGACGACACCGCGGGCGTGACCACCAGCCATGAAACGAAGAACTTGTTGGAAGTGGCACAAACGATTGCCCTGCTGTCCACGCTAACCGAGCGCGAGAAGGACCAAAACGTGGTCACGCTCTCTACCTTGCACGCAGCCAAAGGCCTGGAGTGGCCTCATGTCATGCTGGTGGGTGTGACCGAGGGCATGCTGCCCTTTCGCCTTGATGACGAACCAGGCAATGAGCACACCAACGAAAACATCGCCTCGCGGTTACAAGAAGAACGACGCCTGATGTATGTGGGCATTACCCGCGCCCAGTTCACGCTGGCCGTGAGTTGGACCCGCAAACGCAAAAAAGGCCGCGAAATGATCAGCGCACTGCCGAGTCGTTTCATTGCCGAAATGGGTTTGGACAAAAACACGACCAAAGAGGACCCGCGCGAAAAACTCAAAGCCCTGCGCGCCGAGTTTGCCAAACGCGCGCTCGATGCCGCCGTTGAAAGCGCCGCCAACAAATAAGCCGAGCAGCCCCATAAAAAAAGCCTCAGTGTGAACACTGAGGCTTTTTAGTTTGGTGGCCTGGGGCAGAATCGAACTGCCGACACGCGGATTTTCAATCCGCTGCTCTACCAACTGAGCTACCGGGCCGAGGGGGTGAATTCTAGCACTCTTGCATCATCGATTTTCCAAGCCGAACGAAAGTTCGATACCGCACAGAGCAACCATGACGGTTTTGCAATCGAAATACAATTTAGCGCATGACATACAACGCCCAAGCGCATGCAAGTTGACACACCTCGGATCTCACAGTTAGGGGCATGGAGTTTGGCCTTGGCAGCAGGTGGTTTGTACGCCAGCGTCCACATACTCAATGGCTGGTTGTTTCAAGCCTCTGAATTGTCTGCCCACATCAACTTGATCTATTTGCCCAGTTTTCTGCGCTTGGTGAATGTGTTGGTCTTGGGCTTGCTGTGGGGCACCATGGGCACCGCTTTGGGCGGTGTACTGCTTTATTTCTGGTTGCAAGACAGCCTCTTCATCAGCATCTTCAACACTTTGGTCTCTGCTGGCTGCGCGGGCTTGTCGTTGTGGCTGTTACAAATCTTGCAACAGCGCCAGCTGTCCATCACCCGCTTGAGCGATTTGATGAAACTGGCTTTGCTCAACGCTTTCATGAACTCCATGTTGCATCACATGGTGTGGGCGCTGGCTGACCCTGCTCAGTTGGTAGAGCCCAACCAAGTGGCCTATATGTTGGTGGGCGACATCAGTGGCGCCATCGTGGGCGCCCTGGTTTTGCGATGGGTGGCTTCACGCACGGGCATCGTTGAATTTGCCAAGCAAAAAGTTGCCAACAGCGCCCCCCCCTAAGCGGGCACCCCCTCTATCAAGGCGCGCGCTTGGCCTTGGACAAGTCCACACCCAGTTGCTTGAGTTTGCGATACAGGTGGGTGCGCTCTAAGCCAGTTTTATCGGCCACACGCGTCATGGACCCATTTTCTTGAGTGAGGTGGTACACAAAATAAGCGCGCTCAAACGCGTCTCGCGCCTCACGCAAAGGCTGCTCTAAATCAAAGCTTTGGTGAGTGGGTGGCAACACCACCGCTTGCGGCTGAACCGGGGCCGCCACCAGCTCTTTGGGGCCGGCAGCTGGCGCCATTTTGGCCGCCGCAACGGGTGACTTGCGCGTCAAGCCTTGCTCCACAGCTTTGAGCAGTTTTTGCAAGGTGATGGGTTTTTCAAGAAATGCTTGGGCGCCAATACGTGTGGCTTCTACGGCCGTGTCAATGGTGGCGTGCCCGCTCATCATGATGACGGGCATGTTGAGCAACCCCGCGCCAGCCCACTCTTTGAGCAAGGTGACGCCATCGGTGTCGGGCATCCAAATGTCGAGCAAGACCAAATCTGGCCTTGCTGTTTGCCTGGCTAGGCGGGCTTGCGCCGCATTTTCTGCCACTTCTACGGCGTGCCCCTCGTCATTGAGGATCTCAAACAAGAGGTCCCGAATGCCCAATTCGTCATCCACCACCAAAATATTTGCCATGTCTAAATCTGTCTCGCTGAATTAAATAAGCTGGGCTTGTTGCGATTGCGCAACTGTGAATGATAACGACACTTGCGCACCCACCACCTGGCCCTCTGATTCGCGATTTTTCAGGTCAATTCGGGCCGAATGCTCATCGGCAATCTTCTTGACCACCGCCAAACCCAGCCCCGTTCCGCGAGATTTGGTGGTGACATAAGGCTCAAAGGCCCGATTCAATATATGCGGCGGAAAACCAGGTCCGTTATCTCGCACCAACAGGCGAACGCGCCCAGACGTGGCAGACCACTGCGTGGCAATTGAGACGCTTGGCAGGTCCTGCAACTCGGTGGCATCTTGGGCGTTTTGCAGCAGGTTGTGCACCACTTGGCGCAGTTGCTGCGCGTCTCCCAGAATGGGCGGACAAGCCGCATCGAGTTCGGCATGGACGGGGACAAACGCATTCTCACTGCCATAGAGTTGCATGACATCTTGCACCAAGGCGTTCAAGTCGAGCAGCTTGAGCTCTGCCACGGGCAAGCGCGCGTAGTCGCGAAACTCGTTGACCAAGCGCTTCATCGCATCGACTTGCTCGACGATGGTTT
>JAVLFR010000343.1:0-3238 GCA_046052785.1 Limnohabitans sp.
CCGAGATCTACACTTATGCGATCGTCGGCAGCGTCAGATGTGTATAAGAGACAGGCGCAATTTCAAAAGCGCCAAGATAAGCGTTTGCACACACAAAACTGACATCGTTAAACCCAGCTTGCAAATATTGCTTGACCAATAACTTGCCTGTCGGCGTGGAGAGGTCATCACCTAGCACGACAGCAATGCGTGGTTTGGGCAGCCCCAATTCCTCGGCCAAATGGAGAATAAGTTTTGCAGCCCCATGCGGATTGGCTGCACCAAAATTACCAATGATCGGAATTTGGTGGTTCAAACAGTCGGCCAGAATGGGGCGAAGCTCTAAATCGAGTAGTGGCTCATAACCCAGTGAGGGGTTGGCGCGCCGAATGAGGTGCTGGTGGGCCAAGGTTCTTTCTGCGAGGTTTTCAAACATGATGGCGGCGGGCCCACCCCGATTGATGAGGGTCTTGACCACGGGTATGGCCGCATCCACTCGATCACCTGAAAAACCAGCCCCACAACCTACAGCCAATGTTTGCATTTGCAATCCCGAGAAATCTATCGATGGGTGCATTTTGCGGATGCTTAATTAATTTGTAAAATTAAATTAACGAAACTATTGCTAAGTTTTACTAATGAAACTATCGGGGCGCTTGATTGATGCTTTTCTGGCACTTGCGGAAGCACGGCATTTCGGCTTAGCGGCCCAACGCTGCAATGTTTCGCCATCTGCTTTGAGTCAGACCATCAGCAAATTAGAAGAACAATTAGGCACGCGTCTTTTTGACAGAGACACGCGCAATGTGTCTTTAACCCCAGAGGGGGAAGCTTTTTCTGTAGGTGCCCATCGCATCGCCGCTGAAATGGGTGCCACATTGGCTGACATCACGGATCGTTTACAAAAAAAGGCAGGTCGTGTCAGTGTGGCCGCTCCGCCATCCATCGCATCGAACTGGTTGCCTGAGCGAATGGCGTCGTTTAAAACGAGGTACCCCAACATCGATCTCAAGTTGTTTGACGTGGTGTCGGATCGTTGCTTAGATTTGATCCGCCAAGGCAACGCCGACATCGCCATCAATGCGCAGCCGGGAAATCCATTGGAGCTGGAGGCTCGGTTGTTGTTTCATGAGTCCATGTTTTTGATTTGCCACAGCACGCATGAACTCGCAAGCGTTCAAAAAGTAGTTTTAAAAAATTTAAAAAATCAGGCCTTCATTCACACCATTCGTACGGGCAGTGTTTGGCAGCATGTCAAGCCATTGATTGAGACAGTGGGCACTGTGGATACTGGACTTGAGGTGAGCCAGTTGGGCACATTGGGCGGATTGGTGGCCAAAGGCTTTGGCATCAGCATCGTTCCCCAATTCGCCTTGGCTTTGTGTTTACGCTCTGGGGTAGTGGCCATCCCCATTCAGGATAAAAAAGCGATGAGGCCTATCTACTTGATCAAAAGAAAAAACTACAGCTTGTCGGTGGCCGCGCAAAGTTTTTACGAAATCTTGTTATCCGAAGTCAGTGTGCAAGACCCCAAAAAGCTGGCGGGCTGAGTTTTATTTGCTCAGCCCGCGCATCGCTTCTTCCAAGCCCTTGAGCGTCAGCGGGTACATGCGCTGGTTGACGATTTGCTGAATCATGCTGATGCTTTGGCGATATTCCCACACGCCTTGCGGCTCGGGGTTGATCCACGCATGTTTTGGAAACGCATGCAGCAAGCGTTGCAGCCACTCTGCGCCTGCTTCTTCGTTGTTGTATTCCACGCTGCCGCCAGGCTGCACAATTTCATAGGGGCTCATGGTGGCGTCGCCAATGAAGATGAGCTTGTAGTCTTTGTTGTATTTGCGAATGATGTCCCAAGTTTCAAACTTCTCGGCGTAGCGGCGTTTGTTGTTGCGCCACATGAAGTCGTACACGCAGTTGTGAAAATAATAAAACTCCAAGTGCTTGAACTCGGCCTTGGCTGCGCTGAACAACTCTTCCACGCGTGCGATGTGGTCGTCCATCGTGCCGCCCACATCCATGAGCAGCAACACCTTCACGTTGTTGTGGCGCTCGGGGCGCATCAAGATGTCTAAGAACCCAGCGTTAGCAGCTGTTTTGTGGATGGTGCCGTCAAGGTCCAGCTCTTCGGCCGATCCTTCGCGTGCAAATCGGCGCAATCGTCGCAGCGCTACTTTGATGTTGCGCGTGCCCAGCTCTTGGGTGTCGTCGTAGTCGCGGTAGCTGCGTTGGTCCCACACTTTCACGGCACTCTTGTTGCCGCCTTGGCCGCCAATGCGAATGCCTTGCGGGTTGTAGCCGCCGTTACCAAAGGGCGATGTGCCGCCTGTGCCTATCCATTTATTGCCACCTTCGTGACGTTCTTTTTGTTCTTCGAGGCGTTTTTTGAGTGTCTCCATCAACTCGTCCCAGCCCATTTTTTCAATAGCGGCTTTTTGCTCGGGCGAGAGTTCTTTTTGCAAAATCTTCTCTAACCAATCAAGGGGCACATCCTTGGTGAAGTCGGTCATCAGCTCCACGCCTTTGAAGTACGCACCAAACGCGCGGTCAAACTTGTCGTAGTGCTTTTCGTCTTTGACAAGGATGAGGCGGCTTAAAAAATAAAAGTCGTCTAGGCTGCACGCATCGCTGGCAGGGCCCACCACTTGGGCCTGCAGTGCTTCTAGCAGCGTGAGGTACTCCTTCACCGACACTGGCAGCTTGGCCGCGCGCAGGGTGTAGAAGAAGTCGATCAGCATGGCTGTGCCTTATTCGGCGTCAGGTTTGGGCGCCCGAAAGTAGCGGGCGGCTTGCAAGCCCATGCCACCGCCAATACCCACCAACACAATGGCAATGATGCTGCCCGTGCCGTAACCTTCAGCAAACAAATCCAAACCCAGGGTCACGCCCAAGCCATACCCTAGCAGGGCGCCCACCACAAAACCCACGGCGTCGGTGAGACCTTCAATCAGAGATGCCAACATAGATCATTCTTTCAGCGGTTGCGGCTTTGCATGAACACCAGTTTTTCAAACAGGGTGGTGTCTTGTTCGTTTTTCAGCAGGGCGCCTACCAGTGGGGGGATGGCCACTTTGTCGTCTGCCGTTTGCAGCGCTGCAAGTGGAATATCCTCGGCCACCAGCAACTTGAGCCAGTCAATCAGCTCGCTGGTGGAGGGCTTTTTCTTCAAACCTGGCAAGTTACGGATGTCAAAAAAAGTTTTCATCGCCACGCTCAGCAAATCTGGCTTGAGGGTGGGGAAGTGCACCTGCACGATGTG
>JAVLFR010000344.1:0-5841 GCA_046052785.1 Limnohabitans sp.
GACAGGCATGAGTTTTTGTTGCACGGCTTTGTCTGCGGCAAGTGGCGAGACATCGGTGATATGGGCGCCCAAACGGCGTGGTGAAGCGTAGGCTGTTACCACGGAGTGGGCAGTCGTCAACCCTTGCGCGCTGAGTTGTTCGAATAACACGCTAGAGAACGCATGCCCAAGTTTTTGCAAAGCCTTGGGTGGCAGTTCTTCGACGAAGAGTTCGATGAGTAGGTTGTGTGTCGTCATGTTCTTGTGTCCTACGCTCATGCGCCCTTCTTTGGCATTTGGTCCACCCATTCGCGCGGCGCCATGGGAAAGCCCAAGCGCTCTCTGCTCTCGTAATAGCTTTGCGCAACGGCACGCGCCAAGTTGCGGATGCGCCCAATGTAGGCCGCGCGCTCGGTCACACTGATGGCGCCACGGGCGTCTAACAAGTTAAAGGTGTGTGCCGCTTTCAGCACTTGCTCGTAAGCAGGCAACGCCAGCTGCACACCGATGAGGTGCTGCGCTTGTTTTTCGTGCGCGCCAAAGGCAGTAAACAAGAACTCAGCATCGCTGTGCTCGAAGTTGTAGGTGGATTGCTCCACTTCGTTTTGTTTGTAGACGTCGCCATACGTCAAACCATTGGTCCATTGCAAGTTGTAGACGTTGTCCACCCCTTGCAGGTACATGGCTAAGCGTTCTAGGCCGTAGGTAATTTCGCCGGTGATGGGTTTGCAGTCAATACCCCCGACTTGTTGAAAGTAAGTGAACTGCGTGACTTCCATGCCGTTCAACCAAACCTCCCAGCCCAAGCCCCATGCGCCTAAGGTTGGATTTTCCCAATCGTCCTCGACGAATCGAATGTCGTTTTTCTTCAGGTCAAAGCCCAGGGCCGCAAGCGAGCCCAAATACAGTTCCAAAATATTGCTCGGCGCTGGCTTTAACACCACTTGGTATTGGTAGTAGTGCTGCAAGCGGTTGGGGTTCTCGCCGTATCGACCGTCTTTGGGACGGCGACTGGGTTGCACATAGGCTGCCTTCCAAGGTTCTGGGCCGAGGGCGCGTAAGAACGTGGCCGTGTGCGACGTGCCCGCTCCGACCTCCATGTCAATGGGTTGCAACAAGGCGCAACCTTGTTCTGCCCAATAGGACTGGAGTTTGAGAATGATTTGTTGAAATGTCAGCATGCAAGGAGGCCAGCAGGTGCTGGCAAGTGAGGCCGCGGGTCAAGATGCCCGCATGGCTTTGATTTTACGACCCGAACCGCCTTGGTCCGTGCCTGGAAGCGTCAGCGATGACGGCAACCAGCAAGAGTGCAAACAAGGCCAGGCCCACGATCGGCCACAAACCCCATTTCGACACCCAACGCCCATACGGTGTGACGGGCCCATGCACGCCATGCACATCGGCCGTCAAGGCACCTTGGATGCCGCTTGGCAAACGTTGGCTGACTTGACCCTGCGCATTGATGATGGCGGTGGCCCCAGTGTTTGTGGCTCGTAGCATCGGGCGTCCCAGCTCGAGCGCACGCATGCGGGAGATGTTCAAGTGCTGATCGATTGCCACGGTATCGCCAAACCAAGCAATATTGCTGAGATTGACCAAGATGGTGGGTGCTTGATCGGGGTCGAGAAAACTGCGCGCTAACTCTTCACCAAAAAGATCTTCGTAACAAATATTGGGCGCGATGCGCTCACCTTTGAACGCAAAACTTGGCTGCGCAAGGCCTCCGCGCGTGAATTCGCCCATCGGAATATGCATCATGCGCACAAACCATTGAAACAGGGGTGGCACGAATTCGCCAAATGGGACGAGGTGGTGTTTGTCGTATTGGTAGCTTGGTGTTGTCGACGATTTGTTGTGTGGCACCAAGGCAATGGCTGAGTTGCTGTATTGCAGTTGCCCTTGCTGGGCCCGAATGGCCACAGGCAGGCCGATGAGCGCGGCTTGTTCGCCTGTTGAATAATGCGCCTCTAATGCGGCCCAAAAACCTTCTGGCGTTTGCTGTCTGATCAAAGGAATCGCCGTTTCTGGCGTCACAGTTAAATCGCTGTGGCTGGTCAGCAGGGCATCACGGTAATCCCGCAGCGCTTGCTGAACGCCTTCGCCAAACTTCAAATCTTGCGGTACGTTGCCTTGCAACAAGGTCACGCGCAATGGCGTGCCTGAGTTGTTGACAAGGTTGTCGACTCTGCTGGGAGATGTGACCCATGTGTAGGCCAATCCGCCCATGAACACACACAATGTCACCATGCCCAAGCGGGTGGTGGGCATGTGGCGTCGCCTTTGAGCTGCAACCACCATGGCGATCCAGGCTGTTAGACCACAAAGCCCGTAGACACCGACCCATGGTGCCCAGTGTTGCAACAAGCTATCTACATGGGCATAGCCTACGGCGCCCCAAGGAAACCCAGTAAACAGTGTCCCACGCACCACCTCAGCCAAGGTCCACAAGGCGGCAAACGCGGTGGTACGGGGCAAGATACTGAGCCCCTTGTTGCAAATCACGTGCCACACGGCACAAGCGCAGCCATAAATTAGAGCCAGCAACCCTGCCAATAGTGCCACGGCCACAGCCGCTAATGGTGCAGCTAATCCACCATAGGTGTGCATTGAAATGAACAGCCACCAGGTACTGCCTGCGATCCAAGCCCAAGAAAAAATCCAACCATGGAGAAAGGCCAGTCTGTAATTCGCACTGCGGTCTAGAAAAAAAGCCAATCCGATCAGGCCCAAACATTGCAACCACCCCAGAGAAACGCCTTTGAATAGGCCATCCAAGGGCCAAGCCAAGGCAAGGGCTTGCGTTAAACCCAATAGACACAACAGGGTTGTGACACTGAACGGCAGTGGCCACCAAGAGACCGTTCTCGGTGTCTCGTTCATGCGTCAGGGCTGTTCATGGCTGTCCGGTGCTGGGTACACCTTGAACCACTTGACGGCGCCACCTCGGGTATGCAGCACTTCAAAGCGTAATTTATTGATCTCAAAATGTTCGCCTCGGCGTGGCACATGGCCCATCGCGTGCGCAATGAAGCCCCCAATCGTGTCAAAGTGTGTGTCGTCATTTTCTTCGGCTGCCGTCACCTCAAGGTGTGTGCCAAAGGCTTCACCGACTCGTTCAAGTGCCGCGTCACCACTGACGCGATAGGTTCGGTCAGCTAAGGCAAAGATATCGCCAACGTCTTCTTGACTGTCGAATTCATCTTCGATATCTCCCACGATTTGTTCTAAGACATCTTCAATGGTGATGAGCCCAGCGATGCGTCCAAACTCGTCCACGACCAAGGCCATGTGGTTTCTGGTGTTGCGAAATTCGCGTAGCAAGTCGTTGAGACCCTTGCTTTCTGGAACAAACACTGGCGGCCGCAACAGGGTGCGGATGTTCAAGGAGGGCGAGCGCTGGAGCTTGAGCAAATCTTTGGCGAGCAAGATACCGACCAAGTTGTCACGCTCTCCTTCGAAAACTGGGAATCTTGAGTGCCTGGTGTCAATGACTTGGTGCAAGCTTTCTTCGACTGGCGCATCCAAATTGATCAAGTCCATGCGCGGAGCCGCCACCATGACTTGTCCAGCGGTCAGACCCGCCATGCGTAGCACCCCTTCAAGCATCAGTCGGCTTTCAGCCCCAATGACTTGGTTGTCCTCAGCATCGTTGAGCGCTTCTAGCAGCTCCTCGCGTGAGTCTGGACCTGGGTGGATGAACTCAATCAAACGCTGCCAGAGGCTACGTTTGTCCTGCTTTTCATTGTCTCGGGATTGCGGGGGTATCACAGTGTTGCAGCGTGTGCTGCGAGAGTCTGACAAGACTTAAGCATAGCCCATGTCGCTGCTTATGCAGTAAAAGTGATCTTTTTATTCTGCGGATTGATGACGTGTGACGCGCACGCCATTGCGAATTTCTTGCACCTTGGCCAAAAAACTCCAAAAACGTTTGGCGTCTTCCTTGATGCTGTAGTTGGTCTTGGCATATTGATCTGTTACAAATTCTGTGATTTGGCTGTCTAAGTCTCGCTGAGGCAAACGCAAATACGCCTCAGTTTCCGCCCCTTCACGTTCAATGGTTGCACCGCCTTGGCGCGCAATGTGAATCATGGGTGCGTTTTCACTCAAGGCATGGATGTACATCTGGTACACCTTTTCATTTCGCGCGTGCAGCACGGCTCGGTCAAATAATCTAGCGCCATAGCCACGACCTCTTGCGTAGGCTGAAACCGAGACACCAAACTCTGCACTGAATTCTTTATTTGCCTCTTTCATCAAGGCCAGGTGCGCCATGGCAATGATTTTCAAATCAGCATTAAAGATTCCGTAAATTTCATCACGCTCAAAATTCAACCCTTCGACGTAGCGGTGGATGTGTGCATCAGACGCTGTATAGCCAAAGCGCAAGTATCGGTCATGCGCAACCAATGACAATAAATGCTGCAAGATGTGGGGTCGATGTTCGTGTGTCAGCGGGCTCACTGGGATCAGTAAGCTCTCGTTTTTTGCAAACTTTTCTGCTGATGCGCTCGTCAAGCGAAGCATGAGTTTTCCGCCCGTTATCGTGGTGTTTGCAATTTTTTGAGCTAATGTCATCTCGTAATCTTAAGGGTTTTCCCTGAGATCGAACTTATTTCCTTCTTGCATTAGGTGTTACCCACTAATGCCTTATGCCTTGCTTATTCCAATAGCTGGAAACTCCGAGCCACAAGTCAAGTTTGAGTTGAAAATGCGTGAACGTTGGCTCATTTACGGTTCTTCGAACAATTCTCTATTTATGACACTTTTACCCACAGGCTTGGTTTTTTTTGAGCGTGGTTGGCTTTCATCCAACAATGTTTTGCTGCATGACAATGATCAGGCTTGGCTAATAGACACCGGTTATTGCACACATTCCGAACAAACCGCCTCTTTGGTCGGGTCTATCCTCGGACAACAAGCTTTAACTGCCATCGTCAATACACATTTACACAGTGACCATTGTGGTGGGAATGCGCATTTGCAAACTCTCTATCCCGCTATCAAAACGTTTGTTCCTCCGGGTCATGCCACTTTTGTCGATTCTTGGGACTCTGAAGTACTGACTTACGCATCCACTGGGCAAAGTTGCCCAGTTTTTGTCAAAACAGATGTTATGCGTGGCGGAGATTCCTTTCAAATTGCCGGGTTGACTTGGCAAGTTTTCGCTGCGCCAGGACATGATCCTCACTCTATTTTTCTATTTTGCGATACCCATGGCATTTTGATTTCCGCAGATGCTCTTTGGGAAAATGGCTTCGGTGTTGTTTTTCCTGAAATCGAGGGGCTTTCTGCATTTGACGAGGTTGAACAAACTCTGCAAATTATTGAACATCTACAACCGAAGTTGGTGTTGCCAGGGCATGGTGCCGCATTCAGTGATGTCAACGGCGCACTCACTCGCGCAAAAAGTCGTTTGAATCAATTCAAAACCTATCCCGCTAAGCACACTACCTATGCCGCTAAAGTGTTGTTGAAGTTCAAGCTTTTAGAAGTACAAAAAATTAAATTCACAGAACTCCATCAATGGGCAGAGTCTGTGCGCTATCTTCATTTGCTTCATCAGTCGCATGGATTCGCCTTGTCTTTTGATTCTTGGATCAGCAATCTAAGCCAGAACCTCGCAAAGACCGGTGCTTGCATCTTTGAGGATGAATACGTGATCAACACCAACTAAGTACACGCACAAAAACAAAAGCCCCCACTCATTTGAGTGGGGGCTTTTGAGGGCTGTAATAGCCTGACAATGTCCTACTTTCACACGGGAACCCGCACTATCATCGGCGCTAAGTCGTTTCACTGTCCTGTTCGAGATGGGAAGGAGCTGTCTCTTATAAACAAATCCGAGCCCACGAGACCGGAGCC
>JAVLFR010000345.1:0-4724 GCA_046052785.1 Limnohabitans sp.
CCGAGATCTACACTTATGCGATCGTCGGCAGCGTCAGATGTGTATAAGAGACAGGCCCAAGATTTGCCAAGGCGCGATTGACTTGGGGTTTGGCTCCGTCATGATGGACGGCTCGTTGATGGAAGACGGCAAAACCCCTGCGAGCTTTGACTACAACGTGCAAGTCACCCAGCATGTGGTGGCCATGGCGCACCGCGTGGGCGTGTCGGTTGAAGGCGAGCTGGGCTGCCTGGGCAACTTGGAAACTGGCGAAGCGGGCGAAGAAGATGGTATCGGCGCCGTGGGCAAACTCGACCACAGCCAAATGTTGACCGATCCCGAAGAAGCTGCGCAGTTCGTCAAAGCCACGCAACTCGATGCCTTGGCCATCGCCATTGGCACCAGCCACGGCGCGTACAAGTTCACCCGCGAGCCCACAGGCGACATTTTGGCCATCAGCCGCGTCAAAGAAATTCATGCCCGCATTCCCAACACGCATTTGGTGATGCACGGCTCGAGCAGCGTGCCCCAAGAGCTGTTGGCCATCATCAACCAGTACGGTGGCAAGATGAAAACGACGTTTGGTGTGCCCGTGTCTGAAATTCAAGAAGCCATCAAGCACGGTGTGCGCAAGATCAACATCGACACCGACATTCGCTTGGCCATGACGGGTGCGGTACGCAAGTTTTTGTTTGAAAACCCCGACAAGTTTGATGCCCGTGAATGGCTCAAACCCGCCCGCGAAGCCGCGATGAACATTTGTCAACAACGCTATCTGGAATTCGGTTGCGAAGGCCAGGGCAGCAAAATCAAAGGCGACAGCCTGCAAGTGGTGGCCGCCAAATACGCCAAGGGCGAACTCGCTCAGTTGGTGAAATAAGGCATGGCGGCTCTGCACACCTCTGCGCTGACCTCCTTGCCACTGCTTGCGCGCGGCAAAGTGCGCGACAACTACGCCGTGGGCGATGACCGCATTTTGATGGTGGCTTCAGACCGCATCAGCGCGTTTGACGTGATCATGGGCGAAGCCATTCCGGGCAAGGGTGAATTGCTCACCCAAATGGCTTTGTTTTGGTTTGGCAAGCTGGGTCACATTTGCCCCAACCATCTGACGGGCCAAGCCCCTGAAAGTGTGGTCAGCGCGGACGAAGCGGCCCAAGTCACAGGCCGCTCGATGTTGGTCAAACGCTTAACGCCCATTCCTGTGGAAGCGGTGGTGCGCGGCTATTTGGCGGGCAGCGGTTGGCAGGAATACCAACACACCCAAGCCGTGTGCGGCGTCAAGTTGCCCAAGGGTTTGAAGAACGCCAGCAAGTTGCCAGAGCCCATCTTCACCCCAGCCGCCAAAGCCGCGGTGGGTGACCACGACGAGAACATCACCTACGCGCAAATGGTGGCGCTGATAGGCAGCGGCTTGGCCGAAAAAATCAAAACCGTCAGCATCGCACTTTATGAGACCGCGCGTGACGTGGCAGCGGCCAAAGGCATCATCATTGCCGACACCAAGTTTGAGTTTGGCTTGGATGCCCACAACGATTTGGTGTTGATGGACGAGGTGCTCACTCCCGATTCATCGCGCTACTGGCCAGCGGACAGCTACGCGCAAAGCTTCAAAGACGGCGTCAACCCGCCGAGCTACGACAAACAGTTTTTGCGCGATTGGCTGGAAACTGCCCAAGTGCAAGGCAAGCCTTGGAGCAAATCACCGCCTGCGCCGCATTTGCCGCAAGAGGTGATTGCTCAAACCGCCGCCAAGTACCAAGAGGCTTGGGATCGGCTGAAGGACTGAGGCCTCAGTTCAGCGCCATGCTGAGCTTTCTGCGGTAGCGAGAAATCATCTCCAGCAAGGGGTCTTCTTGCACCGTCGCTTTGCCAGTTAACTCGATGCCCCCCGCGGACTTGCCAAAGGCGGCCTCGTCCGATTTGGGTTTGGGTGGCGTCATCAGTTCCAAGATGGACACGTAGGTTTTGCGCGCCACATCGTTGTTCCAACTCTTGTCGCGCATGATGATTTCCAGCAACTCTTCCATCGCGGCTTCAAACTGCTCGGCAGCTATCAACAGGCGGGCTTTGGCCAATCGGGTGTCGAAGTCGCGTTTGTTTTGGGCAATGGCAGCGTCAAACTGCTCCAAGCCCCAGCCCCCACGCTCATCCGAGGCGACAAACTGCAAGGCTTGCAGCCAGTAGTTCAGCGCATCAAAGCGCAGTTGCAGCGGAATTTCGCTGAGCTTAGGCGCTAGCGCCGCTTGGGCTTCTTCCAGCTCGCCCACCGAGATCAGCAGCTTGACCAAGTTGAAGCGGGTGTCGTCGTCGGCAGGGTTGAGGCTCAAAGCTTCTTGCAGCTTGGCAATGGCGGCACCTGCGTCCCCCGCTTCGATCAGTTGCTCGGCGGCTTGTGCATCCGCTTGCGCGGCCACCTCGTTGTCAGACGGCAGATGTTTGTCTAAAAATTCACGCACTTGTGCCAAGGGCAGCGCGCCCATAAAGCCGTCCACAGGACGGCCACCCATCAGCAAGATGCAGGTGGGCAGGCTCTTGACGCCAAACGCGCCAGCCAGTTGTTGCTGGGTGTCGGCGTTGATCTTGACCAGTTTGAAGCGGCCCGCATAGTCGGCCTCTAATTTTTCCAGCACCGGCCCGAGCGATTTACAGGGCGCGCACCAGTCGGCCCAAAAGTCCACCAGCACCGGGGTGGTTTGAGAGGCGGCCATCACATCGGCCTCGAAATTTTCCATCGTCACATCAATCATGGGGGTCCCGTCTTAAAATTCGTTTTTGCTCACACACAGCCTTCATCATGACCCAGTGCCAAGTCGGTGTCGTCATGGGTTCCAATTCTGATTGGGACACCATGCAACATGCAGCCCAGATTCTCCAAGAATTTGGCGTCACTTTTGAAACCCGCGTGGTTTCAGCCCACCGTATGCCCGACGACATGTTTGCTTACGCGCAAGCTGCCCAAGGCCGAGGCCTGCGCGCCATCATCGCAGGTGCGGGTGGCGCGGCCCACTTGCCCGGCATGATCGCGGCCAAAACCATCGTGCCCGTGCTGGGCGTGCCAGTGGCAAGCAAGCACTTGCAAGGCGTGGATTCGCTGCACAGCATGGTGCAAATGCCCAAAGGCATTCCTGTGGCCACCTTTGCCATTGGCAATGCTGGCGCGGCCAACGCGGCTTTGTTTGCGGTGGCTTTGTTGGCGTCGACCGATCCGGCCTTGACCGAGAAGCTGCAAGCCTTCCGCTTGGCGCAAACCGAAGTGGCGCGCCATATGACCTTGCCACCCTTATGAAACCCGCAGCGAGCCCAACAACGGGCCAAGCTCTGAAACCTTTGTTGCCCGGCTCGACATTAGGCGTGTTGGGCGGCGGTCAGCTGGGACGCATGTTTGTGCATGCCGCGCAGCGCATGGGTTACCACACCGCGGTGCTCGACCCCGACGCACAAAGCCCCGCAGGCTTGGTGAGCCATCACCACATCCCAACCGATTATTTGGACGCAGCAGGCTTGCAGCAACTCGCCGCCTTGTGCCAAGCGGTGACCACCGAGTTTGAAAACGTGCCTGCTGACGCCTTGGCGCAACTTGCCGCCACCTTGCCCGTGTCACCCGCCGCCTCGGCCGTGGCGGTGGCGCAAGACCGCGCGCGTGAGAAAGCGCACTTTGTGAGCTGTGGCGTGCCCGTGGCACCCTATGCGGTGATCGACACAGCAGAGCAACTCGCCGCCTTATTGGCGGGCACGGCCAGCACCCTGGTGGTCGAGCACTTGTTGCCTGGCATTTTGAAAACCGCCCGCATGGGCTACGACGGCAAAGGCCAGCTGCGCGTGACCACACGTGACGAGCTAAGCGTCGCTTGGGCCAAGCTGGGCAGCGTGCCTTGCGTGCTTGAAAAAATGTTGCCCTTGGCCAGCGAATGCTCGGTCATCGTGGCGCGTGGCCGCGATGGCGCGATGGTGAACTTGCCTGTGCAACGCAATCTGCACCGCGACGGCATCTTGGCCGTGACCGAGGTGTTTGCGGGCAATGTGCCCGAGGCGTTGGCCCAGCAAGCCATCACCGCCGCCAAAGCGGTGGCACAAGAACTGAACTACGTCGGTGTGTTGTGTGTCGAATTTTTTGTGTTGGCGGACGGGGCCTTGGTCGTCAATGAAATCGCCCCGCGCCCCCACAACAGCGGGCATTACAGCCAAGATGCCTGCGATGTGTCGCAGTTTGAATTGCAAGTGCGCACCATGGCTGATTTGCCCTTGACCCAGCCGCGTTTACACAGCCCCGCTGTCATGCTCAACTTGTTGGGCGACTTGTGGTTGAACGCTGAACCTGCCTGGCACCAGGTGCTGGCGCTGCCAGGCACACATCTGCACCTGTATGGCAAGCGCGAAGCCCGTGTGGGCCGCAAAATGGGCCACCTCAACATCACCGCGGCCACACCACAAGCCGCACGCGCTGTGGCTCTGCAAGCCGCCGCGCTGTTGGGTATGGCGCCGTTTTAAGTCGCCATGATTCTTGACGGCCAGTCTCCCCAAGCCATTGCGGCTGCCGCACACGCTTTGCAGCGCGGCGAGCTCGTGGGCTTGCCCACTGAAACGGTGTACGGCTTGGCGGCAGATGCGGGCAATGATCTCGCGGTTGCCAAAATCTTTACAGCCAAAGGCCGCCCCGCCGACCACCCGCTTATTGTTCATGTGGCCAGCGCGCAGAGTGTGACGCCTGTCTCTTATACACATCTGACGCTGCCGACGATAAG
>JAVLFR010000346.1:0-7212 GCA_046052785.1 Limnohabitans sp.
AGGCTGACTGCGCTCTAGCGCCGTCATGGCGTGACGGTGCGCGCGGGCATACAGGCGCGCCGCACGCTCACGCATCTGGGCTGCCTCGGTGGGGTGCTTGGCGTCTCGCTTTTCGGCATCAAAGGCCACAAACGCGTAGGCATATTGCGTGAAACCGGCTGACACCGATTCGGCTAATTTCAAATGTCCCGGCGTTTCTTTGAGCACCGATTCAGACATCTTTAAATAAAACGCACTGGCCTCACGCGCCAGTTGCAAATCATCTTCGCTCGACAGGCCTTGGCCTGACAGCGCATGCGCCGCTTGATCGACCACCAAAGGACGTACCGCACACCCAGACAAAACCAAACAAAGCGCAAAAAAAGTTAGTAAACGGTAAGAGATAGGGGCACCTTTTCGAGCGGTTGAACCGAATGGATAGGAAAAATGTAAGTCAACTCTGTGAAGTTTCGATGACAAACTGTCATGAAGTTGAAACACTGACAAGCGATGATGTTCCCAAAGGAAAAGCCCATGACTGACCAACACAAGCTCGATGAAGCACAAATTCAACGCCTGCGCGACGACCTCTTGGACACGCTGGACGAAGAGCTTGAAATGTCGATGGACGAAGAAGGCAACCAGACCGACCGAGTCAAGTACTTCCGTGAGCTCTTGCATTTGCAAGGCGAGTTGGTGAAATTGCAAGACTGGGTGGTTGCCACCAAACAAAAGGTTGTGATTCTCTTTGAGGGACGTGATGCGGCTGGCAAGGGCGGCGTGATCAAGCGCATCACCCAACGACTCAACCCCCGCGTGTGTCGCGTGGCCGCCCTGCCCGCGCCCAACGACCGTGAGCGCACTCAGTGGTACTTCCAACGCTATGTGGCGCACTTGCCTGCTGCTGGTGAAATCGTGTTGTTTGACCGCAGCTGGTACAACCGCGCTGGCGTCGAGCGCGTGATGGGCTTTTGCAATGACGATGAGTACGAAGAGTTCTTTCGCACCGTGCCTGAGTTTGAAAAAATGTTGGCGCGCAGCGGCATCACCCTTATCAAGTATTGGTTCTCGATCACCGACGATGAACAACACGCACGTTTCTTGGGCCGAATTCACGACCCCTTGAAACAATGGAAGCTCAGCCCGATGGACTTAGAGAGCCGTCGCCGTTGGGAAGACTACACCGTGGCCAAAGAAACCATGATTGAGCGCACGCACATTCCTGAAGCCCCCTGGTGGGTGGTGCAAGCGGTGGACAAAAAGAATGCCCGTTTGAACTGCATCCGCCATTTGTTGGATCACTTTGACTACCACGAGATTGAGCACCCCGAGATCCAACTCCCCGCGCGGGTGCGCAACCCTGACTACATTCGACACCCCGTGCCACCAGACATGATCGTGCCCGAAAAATATTGAGCACACATTTCGCGGCTGAGCCATATGAGTGACGTTCACGAGAACTTGCAAAAGAAAAGACGCGGTCTCAACAGAGTTGTGCACGCCTTGGGTTATTCCATTCAAGGTTTGAAAGCGGCCATGTTCGAACCAGCGTTCAAACAAGAGGCCTACATCGCCGTGGTGTTGATACCCTTGTCGTTTTATGTCGGCAACAACTGGGTGGAAATTTCACTTCTAGCAGGATCGGTAATTTTTGTCATGACCGTCGAACTCTTAAACACAGGACTTGAAACAGCCATTGACCGAGTGGGTCCACAGTGGCACGACTTGTCCAAACGTTGCAAAGACTTGGGCAGTGCCGCCGTGCTGCTGAGCATTTTGCTGTGCATGGGTATTTGGCTTGCGGCCTTGTTTTACAAATTGGTGCCACACACCTAAATGAAAACAGCAGTTGATTGACCATGTCACTTAAAACTTTGATTGACATGTTGAACAAACAAAAACTGGTCGATGGCATGGTGCACAGCCAGCAGATGCACAAGCACGACATGGTGCAGTCCTTGCTCCAAAAGCAACACGACGCTGAGTTGCTCAACTTCATCGCCAAACAAAACGCCACCGAGTTGGGCGGCTACCTCGACGCACTGCCCCTGGACGCAGCCAAAAAACTTTGGGCCAAACTGCCCACTGCGCGCGAAAATGACGTGCTGTGGGAAATCTCTGATCAACGACGCACAGAGTTAGCTGGGGAGCGTCAACCCGACTTTGCGGACAGCAAAATCAATGTCTACGAACTGGTGGACGGACGACTCAAAAGCCTCCCGATTGCTGGACGCAAAGACCTTGAAGGTGCCAAACCCATTTGGGTCGATTTGATCAACTCCACCCAGGCCGAGCGCTTGTTTGTGGGCTCTCATTTTGGCGTGGAGCTACCCGACCCCATCGAAGCGACGGACCTAGAGGTCAGTGCACGGTTTCATGTGGAAGAGAACGACGACATCCACTTGCACTCGAATTTTTTGCTGGACCGCGAGGGCGAGTCGAAAAGCGTGCCTGTGGCTTTTATTCTGCATGGCGGCATTTTGTTCTCGCTGCGCAACGAAGAACTGTCCGTCTTTCGACTGCAACGCCGGCGCGCCCTGACTCAGCCTGGCTATGTGAGCGACAGTGTGGATTTGTTACTCGACCTGTATGGTGCAGATGTCGAGGTGTCAGCCGATTCACTAGAAAACATTTATGCCAAACTCGGTGTGGTGGGGCGCCATGTCTTGAGCGAGGCCATCACGGACCAACAAGCGGCCGCCATCTTGGCCGACATTGCCGAAGAGGAAGACCAAAACGGCCGCATCCGCAGCAATATCTTGGACACCCAACGCGCACTGAGTTTTTTGATGCGCGGGCGCTTGCTCACCCCCGATCAAATTTCGGATGCCAAACAAATTCTTCGCAACATCGAATCGTTGAACAGCCACACCGCTTTCTTGTTTGACAAGATCAACTTCTTGATGGATGCCACCATTGGTTTCATCAACATCAACCAGAACAAACGGGTGAACCAGCTCACCGTGTTCAGCGTGGTGTTCATGCCTATCAATATCTTGGCGGGCATCGGTGGCATGTCCGAGTTTTCAATGATGACCGAGGGCACCCCTTGGCCGGTCGCTTATGGCGGCTTCATCGTAGGGTCTGCCTTGATTGGCCTAGCGACTTACTTGCTACTCAAACACTTTGAAAAAAAACGTCTTAAACACACCCTCTGACCACACCATGTCACACCACAAACACGAAACCACGCAAATCTCGGGCGACGGCTTGCGCTACAGCAGCAAAAAAAATGGCTCCCCATTTGAAGGCACAGGCCGAACTGGTGAAATGATGAGCTGCATCAAATGCGGCACGCACAAACCCCGTTCGACGGGCTCATTTCGCCGTTTTCTGAATGCCAGCCACTTCTTTTGTGGCGACTGTCGAGTGGTGCCTGCTTAGGGGCCTAAGCGCCAACGATTGGCTGGGAAAACCAATTTAAATTGAGACCCCTTGCCCACTTGACTGGTGATCAACAAGCTACCCCCATGGCGTTGCATGACATGCTTGACGATGGCCAGTCCAAGACCTGTCCCTCCTGAATCACGCGATCTGCTGCGGTCCACGCGGTAAAAGCGCTCTGTCAATCGCGGCAGATGCTCTGCGGCAATCCCCGCCCCCGTATCACTGACGGTCATCCACAAGGCGCCCTCATCGCCTGGTTCGACCACAACTTGGATGCGCCCCCCCGCAGGGGTGTAACGCACGGCATTGCTGACCAAGTTAGAGAGCGCACTTTGGATCTCACGCACCTCGCCCATGACCACCACATCAATCAGTTTGGGTGATAGATCGAATTGGATATCTTGCTTTTCCTCACCACTGGCAATCGTCTGCGACAAGCCACGGGCCTCTTGCTCACACGATTGCAACAAGCGCTGCAGAGGCAAGACGTTCTCAAAACTCGGCACTGGACTGCCCTCTAAGCGAGACAGCGTCAGCAAGTCCTCCACCAGCCCCTGCATGCGGTTGGCCTGCAAGCCCATCAAGGCCAGGTAGCGCGTTTGCTCGTCGGCTGTCAAGTCGAGGGTTTGAAGGGTTTCAATGAAACCCGACATGACGGTCAGCGGTGTGCGAATTTCGTGGGACACATTGGCCACAAAATCTCGTCTCACCGCTTCCGCTTGCTCGAGCAACGTCACGTCGCGGGTGAGCAGCAACTGCTTGCCTTCGCCGTAACGATGGCGCTGCAATGAGATGCGCACGGGTCGCTCGATTCGGTGTCGATAGCCAGCCAACACAACAGGCTCAACGGGTTGCTCGACTGCCATGTAAGCGGCGAAAACAGGGTCGCGCAGCAAGTTGCCAACACGCTGCATCAGATCGCGCTCGGGATGAATGCCCAAATGGGTGGCTGCCGTTTGATTGCACCACTCGATCTGGGCATAGGCATCGAGCATGACCACACCATTGGGTGAGGCTTGAATGGCGGACAAAAAGTCTTTGAGGCGTTGGTCGCTGGCATCCAGGCTGCGATCGCGATCGCGCAACAGCTTGCGGGCGCGATCCAATACAACCCCCCACCAACCTGACATATTTGGCGCCATGCCCAAATCGCCCTTGCGCAGCCATGACCGCACGCGATAGCCACGCCAAGCATCCAGCAACATCCATGCTGTGCCAGCAATCAAGGCACCACTCAACACAAAAATATTGAATTGCTGTTTGTCGGCCAACACAGCCCATGAAAATCCGACAGCAGCGCCAAAGGCCAGGAGAGAGAAAAAGGAGAGAAAACGGCTGATCACATGAACCTTGGTTCGGGTTTATGGCTGGTGGGTGATCCTATATCCTACGCCACGGACCGTCTCAACCATGCTGCCCGCCTCACCCAAGGCCTCACGCAAGCGCTTGACGTGCACATCCACGGTGCGTTCTTCAATGAACACATGGTCGCCCCACACGCGGTCCAATAACTGACTGCGGCTGTGCACGCGCTCAGCATGGTGCATCAAATAATTGAGCAACTTAAATTCAGTCGGACCTAATTTGATGCCTTGCTCGTTAAAGCTGACGCGGTGCGTGGAGCCGTCCAACTGCAAGGCACCAATGCGCACCACATCGCTGGCTTGCTCGGGCGCGCGACGACGCAAGACCGCACGAATGCGGGCCAACAACTCTTGTGTCGAGAAAGGTTTGGTGATGTAGTCGTCCGCGCCAGCATCCAAACCTGCAATTTTGTCGGGCTCGTCACCGCGCGCGGTGAGCATCAGAATGGGCGTGGTCTTGGTGCGTGGGTCAGCACGCCAACGACGCGCCAACTCCAACCCACTTTGACCCGGCAGCATCCAATCCAACAAAATCACATCGGGCAAAACCTCATCGATGTGAGCTTGGGCGGCATGGCCATCGGCAGCCAAGACGGCCAGCATGCCGTGGTGGCGTAAATTGACTGAGATCAACTCGGCAATGGCCGATTCATCTTCGACCACTAAAACGCGTGCAACTTTCATCGTCCCAACACCCTTTATTTGCTCATGGACGATTCAACATCAGCCAATGGCGTATGGCGCACATCTTCGCCCTTGACAACGTAGATGATGAACTCGGCAATATTTTTGGAGTGGTCGCCAATGCGCTCGATCGCTTTGGCAATGAACAACAAGTCCAAACTGGCCGAGATCGTGCGAGGATCTTCCATCATGTAGGTGATGAGTTTGCGCACAAAGCCATCAAACTCTTTGTCGATCTCATTGTCTTCACGCAAGATCGACACTGCCATTGGCACATCCAAACGGGCAAAAGCGTCCAGCGCCTTACGCAACAAGCCAGAGGCCATTTCTGCTGAAACACGCAAGTCTGACGATGGCAAAGAGCGCGGCGCGGTGCCGTCGATGATGGACTTGACCATGCGAGCAATCTTGGCAGCTTCGTCGCCTACGCGCTCTAAGTTGGCCGTGGTTTTGGACATGGCCATCAGCAGGCGCAAATCGCCCGCTGTGGGTTGGCGGCGTCCAATGATGGAGGCAATTTCACGGTCAATTTCAACTTCTAAGCTGTTGACTTTGTTTTCAGTCACCAACACATCATCAGCCGCTTCTGGGCTGAACTGCGACAACGCATAAATGGCTTGGCGAATTTGCGATTCGACCAAACCACCCAACTCCATCACATGTGAGGAGATGTTGTTGAGGTCAGCATCGAACTGCGAGGAAAGGTGTTTATCTGGCATGTGATGTCTCCAATTAGCCGAAACGGCCGGTGATGTAGTCTTCTGTCGCAGTTTGTTTGGGTTTGAAGAAGATTTGTTCAGTTTCACCAAACTCCACCAATTCACCCAAATACATATAGGCCGTGTAATCGCTGCAACGGGCAGCTTGCTGCATGTTGTGGGTCACGATGGCGATGGTGTAGTCGGCCTTCAACTCATGCACCAATTCTTCCACCTTGCCTGTCGAGATGGGGTCAAGCGCCGAGGTAGGCTCGTCCAACAACAACACCGAGGGCTTCACCGCCACGCTGCGTGCAATGCACAAACGTTGCTGCTGACCCCCAGACAGAGACAACCCGTTTTGACCCAGCTTGTCTTTGACTTCATTCCACAAAGCGGCTTTGCTCAAGGCCCATTCGACACGTTCGTCCATTTCAGTTTTACCAAGGTCTTCGTACAAACGCACACCAAAAGCGATGTTGTCGTAAATCGTCATGGGAAAAGGTGTGGGCTTTTGAAACACCATGCCGATGCGGGCACGCAGCAAATTCAAGTCTTGCTTGGCATCCAAGATATTTTGGCCGTAGAAATTGATCTCGCCTTCGGCGCGCTGGCCTGGGTACAAGCTGTACATGCGGTTCAAGGTGCGCAACAAAGTGGATTTACCGCAACCTGAAGGGCCAATGAACGCGGTGACTTTGCGCTCGGCAATGTCCATCGTCACATTCTTAAGGCCTTGGAACTTGCCGTAGAAAAAGTTCAAGTTGCGAACTTCGAGGGCGTTTTTTTGTGCGGTTTGAGTTTCAGACATATTGAGATTCCTGATTGAAATTAGGCGCTGACTTTTTCGCGGAAGAACACACGTGCCAAGATGTTGAGCACGAGCACCGTCAAGGTGATCAACAAAGCACCGGCCCAAGCCAAACGCACCCAGTTGTCATAAGGGCTCATGGCGAACTGGAAGATCACCACGGGCAAGTTGGCCATGGGCGCGCCCATGTTGGTGCTGAAGAACTGGTTGTTCAAGGCGGTAAAGAGCAATGGTGCTGTCTCGCCACTGATACGGGCAATGGCTAACAACAAACCTGTCATGACGCCGC
>JAVLFR010000347.1:0-6839 GCA_046052785.1 Limnohabitans sp.
AAATTAACTTGGCACGCGTCACAGCCACCATCGATAAAGTGGGACTGACGCTCATGAGTCAAGGTGCGCAAGCCTTGCCCGATATAACGATCACTGGCAATCTGAATGTCACCTCAGGCATGGGCGGCCAAAAAGGCGGCGTGTCCCAAGTCGCGGGCACCGCCTTGAACATCAAGGGGGCTTCCACCTTCACCGCTGATACCCAAACGGAGCAGGTGGCGGATTTGTCGAACGCAGGCAATATATTGCGCGGTCCCTTGTCGTTCCTCACCGCGCGGAATGGTTCGTGGTCGGACGCCACCGTTGTGAGCAGTTCAGCTTTGATAATGGGCGCTACCACCGTGACGGGCAATCTCTCACTCACATCAACGGGCGGTGACATCACGCAAGCGCAAGACAGCGCGATCTTTGTCGGTAAGAAGACGAACATCGTCTCCAAGGGTAGCGTCACCTTGGCTAACTCGGCCAACAACTTTGTCGGTCAAGTGAACGTGATGACTGACGAGGACTTGGCGCTCACGACCAGCGACGCGTTGACCCTTGGCGAGGTCAAGACGAAGGGCAACACGGTCATCAAGAGCAATGGCAAGATTGATCTTGGCACCTCCGATTTCGGTGGCACGCTCAAGGTGAGCAGCGGCAACTTTGAGATCATGCAGTCTGGCCGAGGCAATTTTGGTGGCAACACTGACTTTGATGCAGGAACCGCAAAGATTGATCTTTTCAACCCCTTCAACCTGTGGAAGGGCTCGATCGTCTACAAGGGCGGCATCGTCATGATCAATCACCCGCAACTCTTAAATGCCACCAATGCTGGCAGCTTGGTCGTGCGTGTGGAAACGTCGATGAAGGTTGTCGCAGTAGAGAAAACAAGCGCAGCCCCAAGCTCTGCTGCACAAGCCGCGAGCTCACCCGCACAGACATCCTCTTCCACTAGCGGCTCGGATGTCACGATCAGCGCTGTAAGGCCTGCAACCCCAGCACAGACAGGCTTGGTGGCCGTCACTGTGTCTACAGAGGTTTCTTCATCTGGCAAGGGCTTTGCCTTCGCGATCAGTGAGCACATTCCAGCCGAGGTGCCTAAGACCGTTCAGATCGCCGTGACCCAACTCGATGGCAAGCCCTTGCCTGAGTGGCTGCGCTACGATACGGGCTCACAAAAGGTCGTTGCTACCTCGCCACCGCCTGGCGCATTCCCTATTCAGATCAAGGCCAGCATGGGCGGGGTTGAGACCATCATCGTCATTACTGAGCAACCCAAATAAAATCAGATGGCTTCGACTCAAGTAAGAGCGAGGTGCTTGGTCTCGCGCTGCTCAGTCAATAGCAGTAGGACGGAACTTTAGAATTCAGACGATATGACTGAAGCTTTTCTTGCTTTCTACTTTTTACTTCTCGTTGCCACACTGGTCATCAAGACCCCCATCATCAAAGGGCCGTGGCTATTTTTGCTGCGCGCGTTTTTCCCGAATTGGAAGTTTTTTCATGCCGTGGGTTATGTGCCGCATCTGTATGCGCGCTCATCTGTTCAGCTGGCAACAGGCGAGTTGCAGTGGACTGATTGGGTGCTGATTTATCCGCGCCGTGTTCGCCGCCTCAGTCACCTGTTGCACAACCCCGATACCAACATCGGCTTGGCTCAACAAAACATGGTGGATCACTTTTGGGCTGACTTGCATGATTTACCTGAGGGGGCGGATCCACGCGCTTTGGTCAGCTACCAAATGATGCAGCGCTTGAGCGACCAAGTGCTGCGGGCGCGGGATCTGAACTTCACCCACCGCCAGTTTGAGCTGCGCTTGGTGCTCGATGGCCCCAGTGAGCCGGTGGATACGCATGTGATGATGACGTCACCTGTGGAGACGTCATGCTGAGCGTCGCCTTTATCCAAGCTTGGATAGAAGCAGGGATGGAAGCGCCCATGTTGATAGCCATTCGTGCCACCGAGTGTTTGTTTGCTTTGAGTCTGGTGATTCAAACTCTCGAATATGTGCGCATGGGCAAGGTCACCGCTGACCATGCATTTTGGTCTTGGTCGCTGCAACGTGCGGATATTCCCAATGCGCCGATGCAGGCTTTGTTGGACCTGGTGTACAAACCGCGCGTGTATCAGCTGCACTTGTGGCTGCGTTTGGTAGCGGCTGCTGCGCTGGCCGTGTATGGAGCGTCGTTGCCATTGATGGTGTTTTTGTTTGCGGGCAACCTGATCATCCTTATTCGTTGGCGAGGAGCTTTCAATGGGGGCAGTGATTTTTTAACCTTGGTGGTGCTCACGGGCTTGCTCATTGCACAAGTGGTGGGTGCATTGGGCCATGTTCAGTTGGGCTGGCAAGCTGGGTTTTGGTACATCGCCATTCAAGCCGTGACCTCCTACTTCATGTCGGGTGCGGTGAAGTTGCTGCGCCCCGAGTGGCGCAATGGCTCGGCCCTGACCATCTTTTTAAACGGGGCTATTTACGGCCCACTGTCTGCCACACACCCGCTGCGCCATCCATGGCTGGCGATGGTCTGTTCTTGGAGCTTCATCGTGTGGGAAATTTTTTTTCCCGTGAGTCTGCTTGACCCACGACTCGCAGCGATGTTTTGCGCCGTGGCGGCGTTCTTTCATTTTTTGGTTTTTTGGTTCTTTGGGTTGAACCGATTTTTCTGGGCGTGGCTGTGTTCTTTTCCCGCCATTATTTGGTGCAGCGCGCAGTTCAGTGCGCGCTGGACTTCAGTGATTTAAGCCATCGCGGCTTCAATCGCATCCATCGCTTCGGTCAGCTCTAGCCAACGCAGTTCAAGTGCAGCCAACTCGTCTTCCACAGCCTTGAGACGTTTGCCAGCATCGGCAATCTCAGCTGAGGGCAGGGGTGTAGCGAGTTTGTCGTGCAGTGCTGTTTTTTCAGACTCGAGCGCAGCCATGGATTTTTCGACGCCATCGAACTCTTTTTTCAACGGACGTTTTTTGTCGTTGATGTCTTTGCGCGATGGGCTGTTCTCTTTTGCCACCGCCACAGCCGCAGCGAGAACGGGTTGAGAGGCAGCTGCATTTGCAGCCGCCACGGCCTCGGCACGCAAGCGTTTGCCTTCGTCCAGCAAATAGCGTTGGTAGTCATCCAAGTCGCCGTCAAAGGGTTCAACACCACCACGTGACACCATCCAAAATTCGTCACACACCGCACGCAATAAGGCGCGGTCATGGCTGACCAGCATCACGGTGCCTTCAAACTCGTTGAGCGCCATGCTCAGCGCTTCGCGAGTGGCCAAGTCCAAGTGGTTGGTGGGCTCGTCCATCAGCAACAGGTTGGGGCGTTGCCACACCAACATGCACAGCACGAGGCGCGCTTTTTCGCCACCGCTCATGCTGCCCACGGCTTGCTTGACCATGTCGCCACCAAAGTTGAATTGACCCAAGAAGCTGCGCAAGTCTTGCTCGCGTGTCGCTTGGCCGGCCAGCTTGCCGTCCGCTGTGAGCTTTTTGCACAGGTCAATCATGTGCTGCAGCGGGTTGTCGGCGGGGTGTAGCACATCGAGTTCTTGCTGGGCGAAGTAACCAATGTTCAAGCCTTTACCCTCGGTCATGTCACCGCCGATGGCTTTTAAATCACGCGCAATGGTTTTGACCAGCGTCGATTTGCCTTGACCGTTGGCACCCAAGATGCCAATGCGTTGACCCGCCAGCACCGAGCGGCTGACGTTTTGCACGATCACCGTCGGTGGCGTGCCAGCAGGCGCGTCGGCAGGCGCAGGGTAGCCCACGCTGACGCCTTGCATGCTCAGCATGGGGTTAGGCAAATTGGCAGGTTCTTTGAACTCAAAGCTGAAGTCGGCATCGGCCAACAACGGTGCGATTTTTTCCATGCGGTCCAGCGCTTTGACACGGCTTTGCGCTTGCTTGGCTTTGCTGGCCTTGGCTTTGAAACGGGCAATGAACTTTTGCAAATGCGCAATCTTGTCTTGTTGCTTGGAAAACGCGTTTTGTTGCAACTCCATTTGCTCGGCACGCATGTCTTCAAACTTGCTGTAATTGCCACCGTAGCGCACCAACTTGCCCGCGTCGATGTGCAGGGTGACGTTGGTGACGGCATCCAAAAATTCACGGTCATGGCTGATGACAACCATCGTGCCTTCATAGCGTTTGAGCCATGCTTCGAGCCACACCAAGGCGTCTAAGTCCAAGTGGTTGGTGGGTTCGTCTAGCAGCAGCAAATCAGAGGGGCACATCAGCGCCCGCGCCAATTGCAAGCGCATGCGCCAACCGCCTGAGAAACTGTTCACAGGGTTGTCGAGTTCAGTGGTTTTGAAGCCTAGGCCCAAGATGAGGGCTTGGGCGCGTGACTGCGCATCGTGCTCGCCCGCGTCATACAACGCCATGTAGGCGTTGCCCAAACGCTCACCGTCTTCAGTGGCTTCGGCGGCAGCCACCTCAGCGCGTGCGTCATTGAGGACGGTATCGCCTTCAATCACGAACTCGGTGGCGCTTTGTTCGGTTTCGGGCATGTCTTGGGACACTTGGCCCATGCGCCATTGGGTGGGGATATAAAACTCGCCTGAGTCTTCTTGCAAGTTGCCATTGAGCAACGCAAACAGCGACGATTTACCCGCGCCATTGCGGCCCACCAAGCCTACTTTTTCGCCCGGGTTAAGCGTGACAGTGGCGCCTTCGAGTAACACCTTGGCGCTGCGGCGCAGGGTGACATTTTTAATTGTGATCATGGGAATTTGCGCCTTCAGTTATCGCTTGGCGTGTGAGAAGTAAGACCTGGTCGTCACCAGCACTGGTCGATAGCCACACGACATCTAGGAAAGGAAAGGCTGATTCAAAGTAAGCGCGTTCATGGCCAATCTCGAGCACCAACACGGCCTGTTCGCGCATGTGTGCGGGGGCGTCGCGCAGCAGTTGGCGGATCAGGTCCATCCCGTCTTCGCCACCCGCCAAAGCAAGCGCAGGCTCGCTCTGAAACTCGGCAGGCAACTCAGACATGCTCTGCGAGTTCACATACGGCGGGTTACACAAAATAAGATCGAAGAGGCCATCGGCTTGGGCCAAGCCATCCGATTCAAGCAGCGTGATGCGCTCTTCCAAGCCGTGTCGCGCGATGTTGATTTGAGCCACAGCTAAGGCGTCTTTGGACAAGTCCAAGCCTTGGACCGTGATGTCTGGGTAAGCCAACGCCGCCAAAATTCCTAAGCTGCCATTGCCGGTGCAAAGATCGAGCACGCGGCTGGTGTGGGGGGCGAGCCAAGGGTCAATGCTGCCCTCTGCCAGCACCTCGGCAATCAGCGAGCGCGGCACGATGGCGCGCTCGTCAATGTAGAACGACACGCCTTGCAGCCACGCCTCTTGCGTGAGGTAAGCCGCAGGCTTGCGGCTGTCAATGCGGTGGGCGATGAAGACTTGCACGCTGGCCACTTGATCGGCAGTCAGTTCCAGGTTGTGATCGTCGTCCGACACATCGGTGTCGAGCGGCAAGCCCAGCTTCCACAGAACCAACCAAGCGGCTTCGTCGGCGGCGTTGGTGGTGCCGTGGCCGAAGCTCAAGTTGCCTGCGGTATGGGCAGCGCCAAGCTGCTGCGCGCTCTGTGCAATGAGCGCGCTGAGTGTCATGGATGGGTTCATTGTGCGGACGTGTTGGCCTGTGAGGCCAAGCCATGCAGCTGTTCCAGCACACGGCGATAAATGTTTTTCAGGGGTTCCAGATCTGCCACCGCCACACACTCGTTGATTTTGTGGATGGTGGCGTTGGGTGGGCCGAGTTCAATGACCTGGGGGCAGACTTGGGCGATGAAGCGCCCGTCGCTGGTCCCCCCCGTGGTGGACAGCTCGGTGTCGATGCCAGTTTCGTCATGGATGGCGCGTTGCACAGCGACGACCAAATCACCGGGGGTGGTGAGGAAGGGCAGGCCGCCAAGGGTCCATTGGAGCTCGAAATCTAATTGGTGCTTGTTTAGCACAGCAGTGAGGCGCTGTTGCAATTGTTCTGGCGTGGATTGGGTGCAAAAGCGGAAATTGAAGTCGACCACGCACGCACCTGGAATCACGTTGCTCGCACCCGTGCCCGCGTGGATGTTGCTCACTTGCCAGCTGGTGGGTGGGAAGAAATCATTGCCTTGGTCCCATTCAATCGCCACCAACTCCGCCAAGGCGGGGCTGAGCAAATGAATGGGGTTTTTGGCGAGTTGCGGGTAGGCAATGTGACCTTGCACACCTTTGACCGTGAGCTTGCCGCTTAGGGTGCCGCGGCGGCCGTTTTTGATCATATCGCCCGTGCGCTCTACCGAGGTGGGCTCGCCGACGATGCACCAGTCCAGCTTGTCGCCGCGTGCTGTGAGGGTTTCGCACACCTTGATGGTGCCGTCTAAGGCCGGGCCTTCCTCGTCGCTGGTGAGCAAGAAGGCGATGTTGATGGACGGGTCTGTGCAGGCATGCGCAAACTCTTCACACGCCACCACCATGGCGGCCAGTGACGCTTTCATGTCGCTGGCACCGCGGCCAAACAGTTTGCCGTCGCGGTGGCTGGGGGTGAAGGGGTCGCTGGTCCATTGGTCCATGGGGCCAGTGGGCACCACATCGGTGTGGCCTGCGAACACCAAGGTTTTGGCGTTTGAGTGGCTGCTGCGCAGAACAGCCCATAGGTTGCTCACGCGAAAGGTATCTGGTCCGCTGTCGATGCGTTCGCACTCAAACCCCAACGGCGAGAGCCGCGCGGTGATGATGTCCAAACAGCCCGCGTCCTCGGGGGTGACCGACGGGCGCGAGAGGAGTTGCTCGGTGAGCTGGAGGGTGCGAGACATCGAGGGTTTGAGGACGATCAGTCGCGCAACAAATCGTTGATGCTGGTCTTGGAGCGGGTTTG
>JAVLFR010000348.1:0-2878 GCA_046052785.1 Limnohabitans sp.
CTTCGGTGCCCGCCTTGAGGCCAGGCATGGCGTAGTTTTCATTCAACAAGGTGATGTAGTAGAAAACATTCTCTTGCTTCTCCACCATGCGCTTCAAACCGTGGTGCAAGATGACGCCGACTTCGTGGGCGAAGGTGGGGTCATAGGACACGCAGTTCGGGATGGTGTTGGCCATGATATGGCTGTGACCATCTTCGTGCTGCAAACCTTCGCCGTTCAAGGTGGTGCGTCCCGAGGTACCGCCTAACAAGAAGCCGCGAGCTTGCATGTCGCCAGCCGCCCAAGCCAAGTCACCAATGCGTTGGAAACCGAACATGGAGTAGTAGACGTAAAACGGCACCATGATGCGGTTGCTGGTGGAGTAGCTGGTGGCCGCCGCAATCCAGCTCGACATACCACCCGCTTCGTTGATGCCTTCTTGCAAGATTTGGCCAGCTTTGTCTTCCTTGTAATACATCACTTGGTCTTTATCGACTGGTGTGTATTGCTGACCCGCTGGGTTGTAGATGCCGATTTGACGGAACAAGCCTTCCATACCAAAAGTACGGGCTTCGTCAACCAAGATGGGCACCACGCGTGGGCCCAAGGCTTGGTCACGCAAGAGCTGCGTGAGAAAACGAACATAGGCTTGGGTGGTCGAGATTTCACGGCCTTCGGCAGTGGGCTCCATCACCGCTTTGAAGGTGTCGATATTGGGCACCGTGAAGTGTTCTTCCGCTTTGACACGACGATGCGGCAAGTAGCCGCCCAAGGCTTTGCGGCGATCATGCAAATAGCGCATCTCGGGCGTGTCGTCGGCGGGTTTGTAGAACGGAATTTTGGACAGCTCGCTGTCTGGGATTGGAATATTGAAACGGTCACGCATGTACTTGATATCGTCATCCGTGAGCTTCTTGGTTTGGTGAACCGTGTTTTTGCCCTCGCCGGCTTTGCCCATGCCAAAACCTTTCACGGTTTTGATCAGCAGCACCGTGGGTTGGTTTTTGTGGTTGACGGCTTCGTGGTATGCCGCGTAAACCTTTTGTGGGTCATGACCACCGCGCTTTAAGTTCCAAATGTCTTCGTCGCTCAGGTGGGCCACCATCTCTAGGGTGCGGGGATCACGACCGAAGAAATGTTTGCGCACATAGGCACCATCGTTGGCTTTGAAGGCTTGGTAGTCCCCATCCAAGGTGTCCATCATGATCTTGCGCAAGGCGCCGTCTTTGTCGCGGGCCAACAGTTTGTCCCATTCGCTGCCCCAAAGGAGCTTGATGACGTTCCAGCCTGAACCGCGGAACTCGCCTTCGAGCTCTTGCACAATTTTGCCGTTGCCACGCACGGGACCGTCGAGACGTTGCAAGTTGCAATTGACCACAAAGATCAGGTTGTCGAGGTTTTCACGGGCAGCCAAGCCAATCGCCCCCAAGGATTCCACTTCGTCCATCTCACCGTCGCCGCAGAACACCCAAACCTTGCGGTTTTCGGTATTGGCAATCCCACGTGCGTGCAAATACTTCAAGAAGCGCGCTTGGTAGATGGCCATCAACGGGCCCAGCCCCATCGACACCGTCGGGAACTGCCAAAACTCAGGCATGAGTTTGGGGTGTGGGTAACTGGACAAACCTTTGCCGTCCACTTCTTGACGGAAATTGAGCAACTGCTCTTCGGTCAGACGACCTTCCAAGTAGGCGCGGGCATAAACGCCAGGCGAAACATGGCCTTGAATGTAGAGGCAGTCGCCTCCGTGGTTGTCGTTTTCAGCGTGCCAGAAGTGGTTAAAGCCGGCTCCAAACATGTGGGCCAACGAGGCAAACGACCCAATGTGACCGCCGAGGTCGCCGCCGTCAGCAGGGTTGTGGCGATTGGCTTTGACGACCATGGCCATCGCGTTCCAGCGCATGTAAGCGCGCAGGCGTTCTTCAATTTCGATGTTGCCAGGACAGTGGGCTTCTTGATCAGGTTCGATCGTGTTGACGTAACCGGTGGTGGCAGAGAACGGCATGTCAATGCTGCTCTCGCGGGCATGTTCAAGCAGTTGCTCGAGTAAAAAGTGTGCGCGTTCAGGCCCCTCTGCTTGGATGACCGCGGACAATGCGTCCATCCATTCACGCGTCTCTTGGCTGTCCACGTCGGTGCGCAGAGTGTTCGATGGTGCTGACATGCTTGTCTCCTGTTGTTGCACTTGTTGTTTGTCGAATGTACGGAGTTTCGCATAAAACATAATTTTTTCAAATAGCGGTCACAGATTTCTTATAGTGAAATTTAAGGCCTGTCATGCAACCCCAATCTCAAGCGGACATAAACTCTCCCTCAATGGCTTACAAGTTACCTGACTTACCTCTTCAACCCCTGCGCACCAAGTGGGTCAGGTGGTGGACCAAACAAACACCTATTCGTCAAGACCGATTTGCCTTTATGGCGCCACTGGCTGCCGTGGTGTTGTTCATGGCGGCCATCACCACCGCCTTTTGGTATTTGCGCTACGAAGAAATTGACCGCGAACAAGAAGTGGTTAGACGCGATGTGGAGTATGCGCAGCAACGCATGCGACTGCGGCTATTGGACAAACAAGAACAAGTCATGCGGTTAGCCCGCGACATCACGGATGGCGGCACCCGTCAACCCACCTTCGCGACAGAGGCAAAAGCCATCCTGGTGCAAAGCTTGGAGATGTATAGCCTGACCTGGGTTGACTCAAAAATGCGGGTCCAAGCCAGCTACGCAAGCCCCAGCAGCAACAGCACCCTGGCGCCTCAGGCGGGGCAAGTGCTTATCCATTCGGAGACGATGCACACCTTTCAATTGGCCCGAGAGCTTCAACAGCCCGCCTATTCCCACCCCGTCAGGGACAAGAACCCCAGCAACAGCCAGACTTACGCATATTTACACCTGCACG
>JAVLFR010000349.1:0-2311 GCA_046052785.1 Limnohabitans sp.
GTTTGGTTTCCCGCGCTGCGGTAACCACGCCATTGGCAATGGTGTCGCACTTCATGATGCCGCCAAAGATGTTGACCAAAATGCCTTTGACATGTGGGTTTTTCAGCATGATCTTGAAGGCTTCGGTGACCTTCTCAGCCGTGGCACCGCCGCCCACGTCCAAAAAGTTGGCAGGTTCTGCGCCAAACAATTTGATGGTGTCCATGGTGGCCATGGCCAAACCTGCGCCGTTGACCAAGCAACCAATGTTGCCGTCCAAAGAGATGTAGGCCAAGTCCAACTTAGAAGCTTCGACTTCAGCAGGATCTTCTTCGTCCAAATCGCGGTAAGCCACGATTTCGGGGTGACGGAACAAGGCGTTGGCGTCGAAGTTGAACTTCGCGTCCAGGGCCATGACGTTGCCTTTGCTGTCGCGGTTCAGGGGGTTGATTTCCACCAAAGAAGCGTCGGTATCCATGTAGCACTGGTAGAGCTTCTTGAAGATGTCCACAGCCTGGGCGGTGGAGTCAGCCGGCATGCCGATGGCGTCTGCGATCTTCTTGGCTTGGGCATCGCCCAAACCAGTCAACGGGTCGATGAACTCGGTGATGATTTTTTCGGGGGTGCTGTGGGCCACTTCTTCAATGTCCATGCCGCCTTCGCTCGACGCGATGAAAGCAATCTTTTGGGTGGCACGGTCAGTCACGACTGACACGTAATATTCTTTGTGAATGTCGGCGCCGTCTTCAATATAGAGGCGACGCACTTTTTGACCTTCGGGACCGGTTTGGTGGGTTTTGAGCTGCATGCCCAAGATATCCTCGGCCAAACGTTTGACATCCTCAACGGTCTTGGCCACTTTGACGCCGCCGCCCTTGCCGCGGCCACCCGCGTGAATTTGAGCCTTCACAACCCACACGGGGCCGCCCAACTTTTGCGCGGCTTCCACCGCTTCTTGCACCGTGAACGCAGGGATACCGCGTGGCACTGGCACACCAAATTGACGCAAGATTTCCTTGCCTTGGTACTCGTGAATCTTCATGAGATCTCTCTTAGTAATCGGTGAATTTGTAAAGTTTTGTTGACACAGCAGCTCGTTAAGAACCACTCTGCAGAAAGCTTTCAGACTGTATCATGCTGCATCGCGTCAATCTTTTAACTGGCTTACAAGCGCTTAGCGACGCCCAACTTTCTTTTACTTTTTGACGACAACCATGTTTAAAGTCTTCATCGACGGCGAAGCCGGCACCACAGGGCTACAAATTCGCGAACGTTTGGCTGGCATGGCTGCCATCGACGTGGTCAGCATTGACCCCGCTAAACGCAAAGACCCCGAGGCCAAACGCGCCCTGATGGCAGGTGTGGACATGGTCATTTTGTGTCTCCACGACGACCACGCCATCGAGTCGGTGGCCATGATTGACAGCCTGACGGGCCACCAACCCAAAATCATTGACGCCTCCACCGCGCACCGCGTGGCCCCTGGCTGGGTGTACGGGTTTCCAGAACTAGCTGCGGGCCAACGCGACGCGGTGGTGAACGCCCAACGCGTGGCCAATCCTGGCTGCTACGCCACTGGCGCGATTGCTTTGTTAAGGCCGTTGGTTGACGCGGGCTTGGTGCCCGCCGACTTTCCCGTCGCTCTGCCGTCGGTCAGCGGCTACTCAGGCGGGGGCCGCGCCATGATCGAAGACTATGAGGCGGGCAAGGCCCCGCTGTTTGAAGCCTATGGCTTGGGCCTCGCGCACAAGCACATTCCTGAAATCATGGCCTACACCGGCCTCACACGTCGTCCTTTGTTCGTGCCCTCAGTAGGCAACTTTCGCCAAGGCATGCTAGTGCAACTGCCGATTCACTTGGACATGCTACCTGGCAAACCCAAAGCGGCTGACCTCCATGACGCCCTGGCCCAACACTATGGCCAGCATCCCGACGGCTGGGTGAGCGTGCACCCCGCCACGGACAACGGCAAGCTCGATGCCACCGCGCTGAACGACACCAACCAACTAGAGATTCGCGTCTTCGCGAATGAAGCGCACCGTCACGCCGTGTTGATCGCCCGCTTAGACAACTTGGGCAAGGGGGCGAGCGGCGCCGCGGTGCAGAACCTGCAACTGATGTTAGGTGTTTAGGGCTTCTTCGTCGTCGTCAGGGCGTCAGCGCTGCGTTCATATGCGCCCGGCTCATACTCGCTACGCTCGCCAAATCGTCAAACCCATACGCCCACAACGCTGACTTTGTGTGGGCTAAAAATCATTTGCGCCAGCCACCACTTTGCGCACCACCTCTGGGGCAAAACCACGGCTCACTAAAAATCCTGTCTCTTATACAC